>PHEG01000003.1 GCA_002842835.1 Alphaproteobacteria bacterium HGW-Alphaproteobacteria-2
ATCACCTGCTCTTCAGTGAACTTCGATCGCGTCATCGTCCGGTCCTTCGTTTGGCCCGGACTCTAACATCAGATGGAGGAGAAATCGGGCGTCAGGTCAGCATCATAATCGGAAGCTCCGCCGATACCCCGCCCACCTCAAGCCGGTTTCTTCTGACTGAGCCCGCAGGCGGCCTATCGCGTCGTGTCGTCCGGATCGAAGCGGTAGCGGAAGGTGCAGCAGGGCGCGCCTTCGGCGATGGTCTGCGCCCGGTCGAGCCGGATGCGCCCGTCATAGGCCTGGGCGAACACCCCGTCGCGGTTGCACGACAGCACGTCGGCGATCTCGCTCAGGCCGAGGGCGCGATACATCTCGACGAAGTGGCAGCGCGTCACGTCGAAATCGAGGTGGTCGGGTCCCGCGCTCAGCACCGTCGCCTCCAGCCCGGCCTCGGCCCCGCGGTCACGGTAGGTGGCGTTGAAGACCGCGGTGAAACGCTGCATCGGGTTGCCGTCGCCGGACGTGCGCGCCGCGGCGGCGCGGGCCTCTTCCTCGGCCGAGCGGGTGATGGCGCGGGCCAGCAGGGCGCGCGCCTCCTCTGGCCCGAGTCGGCCCTTCAGCTCTTCCCAGATCGGACGGATCACCTCGCCCTGGATGCGGCGGCGTTCGATGTTGCTCAGCTCTGGCATGCGGCCTCCGGTTGCGGGTGACGGTGCCGGGGCTCAGAACCCCGTGACCAGGATGCTCGGCAGCCATGTGGCCAGCGCCGGCACCATGAAGACCGCCAGCATCACGGCAATCTGGCACAGGATGAAGGGCGCGACGCCCAGATACATCTGCCCGGTCGTCATGTCCGGCGGCGCGATCCCCTTGAGGTAGAAGATCGAGGGTGCCATGGGCGGCGTCAGATACGAGGTCTGCAGCATGATGAAGGTCAGCATGGCGAACCAGATCGGGTCCACGTCGTAGGCGGCCAGCAGCGGCACGAAGATCGGCAGGCAGATCAGCAGCACCGACACCCATTCAAGGATGAACCCCGCGACGAACACCACCAGCAGCAGCGCCAGCACGAGCATCACCGGCCCGAGTTCGGCGGAATCGACCAGCCCGCGCACCACGTCGTTGCCGCCAAGCCGGCGGAAGATCGAACTGAACATGCCGCCGCCGACGACGATGAACAGGATCATGCTGGTCAGCTTCAACGTCGTGGTCAGCGACTCGCGCAGCATCGTCCAGGTCAGCCGGCCATGCGACCAGGCCAGCACCAGCGTGCCGAGTGCGCCCACCGATGCGGCCTCGGTCGGGGTGGCGATGCCGGCCAGGATCGTGCCCAGCACCGCGAGGATCAGCGCGACCGCCGGCAGAAGACCCACCAGCGTCAGCCACAGCTTGCGCCCCAGCGGGATCGCCTCGGCGTCGTCGGCGGCCCGCGCCAGGCCCGTGGGCGGCTGCAAAAGCGCGCGCAGCGCGATATAGGCCAGGAACAGCGCCACCGTCACCAGCCCAGGCAGGATCGCCGCGGCAAAGAGCTTGCCGACCGACAGATTGGCGACCGAGGCATAGACGATCAGCACCAGCGACGGCGGTATCATGGTGCCCAGCGAGCCACCGGCGCAGACGGTGCCCGCGATCAGGTCGTTGCGATAGCCCAGCCGCTGCATCGGGCCGATCGCCATCATGCCGATCATCACCTCGACCGCGCCGACGATGCCTGTTGTCGCCGCGATCATTGCAGCCATCAGCATCGTCGTCAGCGCCATGCCGCCCGGCAGCCGCCCGACCCAGAGCTGCACGACATTGAACAGCCGCTCGGCGATGCCCGCGCGCTCCAGCACCGCGCCCATCAGCACGAACGGCGCGACCGCCGTCAGCAGGAACTGCGAGGCGGAATCCTGGATCACGTTGAACAGCTGGATGGCGACCTTGTCGCCATAGAGCAGCCAGCCGAAGCCGGCACCGACGACCATCAGCGAGAAGGCCACCTGAAAACCCGCCAGCAGCAGGCCGATCACCACCGGGAACATCAGGATGGCAAGGAGTTCGTTATCCACCGGTGGTCCTTTCAGCGATCACGGGCCGGCGCGGGGGTGCCCGTCAGCGCAAGCAGGTGGCGCAGCCCCTCGGCCACGGTCTGCAACACCAGCAGCGTCATGCCGAGCGACAGGGCGGCGAGGAACGGCCAGACCAACGGCTCCCAGGCGCTCGCGTTCTCCAGCGTGCCGCGCTCGAAGGCGCGCCGCGCGCGGCCGATGGCGAACGCGGTCGCCAGCCCCAGCACCGGCGCGAAGACCAGCAGGTAAAAGGCCGCCTGCATGGCGTCGCACAGACGCCTCGGCAGTCGCTCCAGCACGAAGTCGATGCGCACATGCGCGTCCTGGCGCAGCGTGTAGGCAGCCCCCAGCATGAACAGGCTGCCGTTGAGCATGTAGCCCACATCGAAGGCCCAGATCGTCGGCGCGTTGAAGACATGCCGCGCCGTGATCTCGTAGAGCACGGTGCAGATCATCGCCGCCACCAGCAGCATGGCCAGCGCCGCCGCCGCGCCCGCCAGGCGATCGGTGATCCGCAGGTATATGTCGACGATTCGGCGCACGTGCCTGCGTCCCTTGTCTGTAACGGTCACCGTCGCGGACCCGGGCATGTACCCGGCCGGCATTCGACCGGGGCACGCGCGACGGCGCGCGCCCCGGCAGGGCAGGGCAGCTTACTGCCCGTCCACCGTATCGTAGACCAGGTAGTAGGAGTTCTCGCGCCAGTGATCCTGGAAATCGAAGATCGAATTCACCAGCCGGATCGGCAGGTCGTAATCGCCCTCCGACGCCTTCTCGGCCTCGCGCCGTGCCCAGGCCCGCGATTTCTCGCGCGCGTCCTCGATGAACGCATCGTCGAGACGCACCATCTCGTTGCCGCCCGCGGCATAGGTCGCCATGGCGTCAAGATCGTTGACGATCATCGCGTTCAGGCTGCGGTAGGTCGCCAGTTCGGCGGCCAGCGCCATCTGTTCCTGGATATCCTCGGGCAACGCGTCCCAGGTTTCCGCCAGCATCACCGTCTCGAACGCCCAGGCCGGGGCATGGATGCCGGGATAGATGATGTATTTCGAGACCTCGTGGAAGGCGACCTTCATGTTTTCCGACGGGATCGAGTATTCGGCCAGGTCGATGCCGCCCTTCTCCAGCATGCCGTAGATTTCCGACCCGGCGACCACGGTGGGGGCCGACTCGTAGTTCTCCGATACGATGGCGGCCCAGTTGCCCAGAGTGCGGTATTTGGTGCCCGCCAGGTCGTCGGCATTGCGGATCGGCTTGTTGGCATGGGCGAACAGCTCTGACGGGCCAAGCGCCGAGACCAGCGCGTGCAGCCCCATCTTCTCGCGCCGGTGCTCCTGCCACAGTTCCTGTCCGCCGGCGCGGTAGAGCCAGGGCAGGTAGCTGTCCACCCCCAGCCCGGTCGGGAACGACGCCACGATCGCATTCACCGGGTCGGCGGTGCCGAGAAAGATCGGCGTGGTATGCGCCATGTCGACCAGCCCGTCCTGCACCGCCTCGTGCAGCTTCAGCACGCTGCCCACGGTGCCGGCGGTCAGGATCTTGATCTCGACCCGTCCATTCGTCATCTGCGAGACCAGATCGACGAAGGGCTTCGCCATGTCCTCGTAATAGACACTGTTCTCGCTGGCGATGATCGCCATGCTGAATTCATAGTCCTGCGCCTGCGCGGCAGAGCCCGCCGCAACCGCCAGCGCCGCCCCCGCGATCACCGCACGTGTCTGGTACCGTCTCATGTCACACCCCCTGTCTGTGTTGGACATTCGCTTGTCGTCACGTTCCTGCAGCATTCTTCGTTATAACAGATAACACAAGCCCCTGAAACCGATCGCGCCGCGGCTCATGCGCCTTCCGCCGCCGCGCGCCCGGCGATGACAGCCAGCAACGCGCGGCTGGCCATCTCGATATCGGTGCGGATCGCCGCCGCCAGCCGGTCGCCGTCGCGCGCCTCCATCGCCGCGACGATCGCGGCATGATTGGCAAGCCCGTGATCCGCCTGGCCGTATTCGGGGTAGATCACGTTGAGATAGGAGCCGGTCATCAGCCAGCATCCCTCGATCATCCGCACCAGCAGGGGCATGTCCGCGGCGGCGTAGATCGCGAAATGGAACTGCCAGTTCAGCGCCATCAGTTCCTTGAACGCGCCCTTGCGATGCGCCGCCTGCAAGGCCGCGTCGCAGGCGCGCAGTTCGGCCAGGCCCGCCTCGGTGATCCGCTCGGCGGCGGCGCGCGCGGCGGCACCTTCCAGCGCGCAGCGGATGACCAGCAACTCCTGCACCCGCGCCTCGGTCAGGACCGGGATCGAGGTGGTGCCGTTGGCACCCGTCTCCAGCGCCCCCTCGGACACGAGGCCATAGAGTGCCTCGCGCGCCGGCGTCAGGCTGACGCCCAGCGCGCGGGCGACAGAGCGCACGGTCAGCTTCGCTCCCGGCTCGAACTGCCCGGCCATCACCGCGGCGCGCAGTTCCTCGCGGGCCCGATCGGCCAGCGTCGCCGGCCTCTCGACCCGGCTCAGGCCACGCAGCGCCCCGCTCACCCGCCCGCCCCGCAGCCGCGCATCGCGATGCCGCTGATCTCGACCCTGATGTCGGGAAACGGGAACCCCACGACCAGCGCCGCATTGGTCGGGCGCACATTGCCCAGAACCTCGCCCAGCACGGGCCCCACGGCCTCGAAGGTCGCCGCCGCGTCCACATAGGTGGTGATCTGCACCAGGTCGGCCAGCGAAGAATCGAGCGCCCGCAGCGCCGCCTCGATGTTGCGCAGCGCCTGGCGGGTCTGTTCGGCCGGATCGGCCGAGATCCGCCCCGCCGCATAATCCATCCCGATCGTTCCCGCGACATGGATCGTCTCGCCCACCGCCACCGCGCGGCTGTAGCCATAGGCCTTCTCGAAGGTCGAGCCCGAACTGTGGTTCACGCGCTTTTCACTCACCTGTCTCTCCTCCTGCCGCGGCGATGTTGCGCCGGGTGATCTCGTTGGCTTCCCACCAGGGCACGTGCAGGTCGAGCCAGCCCGCCATGCGACCGCAATAGACGACCAGCTCGCCCAGCACCGCGCCCACGTCGGCACCCGGCTGGCCAAGCGCAGCATGCCCGGCCTCCAGCGCAGTGCCCGCCTCAACGAGATGACAATAGCCCACGACCCGGGCGAGCGCCAACTCCAGCACTTCGCGCGCCATGGCGATGCGCAGCGTATCCGCATGGCCGTTGGCGTTGCGCCATAGCCGCCAGAGCAGTTCCTGCGTGCGGCGGAACTCGCCCTCGGCGGTGATCATCGGTCCAAGCGGAATGTTCAGCCCGTCGCGTCGCAGCAGGGCGCGCAGCTCATGGGGTTCGGCGGCCCAGGCCGCCTGCCGGGCCGCGCGCAACACCCCCAGGGGGCCATCCCCCGGGGCGGATGCCGCCGGGGCCGACTCATCCTGCCCTTCTGCGAACAGCCGCGCCGTCAGCACCCGCTGGCCCGAGCGCCGGCGGTTGTCTTCGGCCAGAACGCGCAGCCAGGCCAGATCGCCCTCGAACTGCCCCAGCAGGTTGACCGCCGCCGTCTCGGCCTGCAACGCGTCATAGGTGATCTCGATATACTGCCGGTCGGGGTAGTAGAGGAACGCGCCGGCGGGCAGCGAATGGATGTCGGCGCCTTCCTCCAGCAGCTCCAGGATCGGCGTCGGCCAGTAGATATGCGCCCCCGCGATCTTCGAGCAGTGGATCGTCACCTGCGTGGGCAGCAGCGCCCGCAGCGCCGCCAGGGTGCGCGGCGCATACCGGTCGGTCAGCGCGATCGGCGCGCGCCGCCCGCCGCAGTCGAAGATCAGCCGTTCGGTCATGCCCTGTCCCCTCCCCCGCTCTGCGCCGCCGCCAGAACCTCGCGCAGGATGCGCGCCACCAGTTGCGGCGCCTCGACATGCGGCATGTGCCCGGTGCCCGGCAGCAGGTGCAGCCCGGCATGGCCGGGTGCCGCCAAAGCCTGCCGCCAGGGCAGGATCGCATCCTCGCGCCCCCAGATCAGCCGCAGCGGCACGTCCACGCCTGCCAGCACCGGTCGCAGATCGAAGCCCTGCGTCCCGTCGGGGAACAGCCGTCCGGCCAGCGCCGTCTGCGCCGCGCGCAGCGCCGCGCCGCGGCCCGCCATCGCGGCGCGGGCATAGTCGTCGCCGATCAGCCCGGGGTCGGCGACCAGCCGGCGCAGCCAGGGCAGCAGGCTCTCGGGGTGCGTGGCGCGGCAGATGCCGGCCAGCGCCTCGCCGTCGATCCCAGGGCCGAGCCCGGCCGGCGCGATCAGCGTCAGCGAGGCGATGCGCCCGGGCCGCTGCCCGGCCAGCGCCAGCGCCACCGCGCCACCCAGCGAATGGCCTACGAGATGCAGCCGCGCGGCCTGTTGCGCGTCGAGCCATTCCAGCATCGGCGCGACGAGGCCGTTGAAGCCGGCCCCGGGCGGCGGCGGGGCCTTGCCATGACCCGGCAGTTCGGGGCGCAGCAGCGCGCGGTCGCGGCCCAGTTCGGCGGCGAGCGCCGACCAGATAGCGGCATCGGCGGCGAAGCCGTGCAGCAGCACTACCGGCAGCGCCGCATCAACGCCCGGCGCGGCGGCCAGCGCGGCCTCGACATCGCGCCGCTTGATGCGGCCGCGCGGCCCGCTGCCCGCGAGGTGCGACAGGTCGAGCCCCGCCGCGCGCGCCAGCCGCCGCGCCACCGGCGAGGCGACGACCCGCCCTCCGGGCTGTCTCGCCGGGGCGGGCATGGGCGTGGCCTGTCGCGTCTCCGGCGCGGGGTCGCTCGCCGCCGCATACTCGGGCTCGCCCGCCGTCTCGGCCTCACCCTCGTCTTCGCCCTCGGCCAGGATGAACCCGAGCGGCGTGTCGATGGCCACCTCGCCCCCCTCTCCAGCGGCGATCCGGCCCAGCACGCCGTCGCAGGGGGCCTCGACCTCGGTCGCGGCCTTGGCGGTCTCGACCACCGCCACCACATCGCCGGCGCGCACCCGGTCACCGGGGCGCGCCCGCCATTCGGTGACGAGCACGGCTTCCATATATTCGCCCGCCGCCGCGCCGATGGTGATGGGTGTCGCCATGCCCGCCCCCTCAGGCCAGCGCGCGGCGCGCCGCCGCGGCGATGGCCGCCGCATCAGGGATCACCTCGCGCTCCAGCGTTTCGGCATAGGGGATCGGCATGTCGCGGGTCGCCACCCGCTCGACCGGCGCATCGAGATCGTCGAAGGCACGATCCATGATCGTCGCCGCCAGTTCCGCCGTATAGCCGCAGAAGCGCCAGCCCTCGTTGACCACCACCGCATGGTTTGTCTTCGCCACCGAAGCGGTGATCGCGCCCAGGTCGAGCGGGCGCAGGCTGCGCAGGTCGATCACCTCGGCCGCGATGCCGTCGCCCGCCAGGTCGTCGGCCGCCTTTTCCGCCTCCAGCACCATGCGCGAGGTGGCGAAGATCGACACGTCGCCGCCTTCCCGCACCAGCCGCGCGCGCCCGATCTCGCCCGGTGCGTCATCCTCCTCGGGCACCTCGCCGCGCAGGTTGTAGAGCAGCTTGTGTTCCAGGAAGATCACCGGATGCGGATCGCGGATCGCCGCCTTCAGCAGCGCCCGGGCATCGGCGGGCGTGACCGGGGCCACCACCTTGAGCCCCGGGACATGCGCTACCATCGCGTCGAGCGACTTGGCATGCTGCGCCCCGGTGCCCACGCCGCCGCCACCCTGCGTGCGCAGCACGAAGGGCATGCTGACCTGCCCGTTCCAGATGTAGTGATAGACCGACGCCTGATTGATCAGCGCATCCAGCGACAGCGGCAGGAAATCGGCATACATGATCTCCAGCACCGGGCGGCTGCCGGCCATCGCGGCGGTGACCGCCATCGCCGTCAGTGTCTGTTCGGAAATCGGCGTGTCGCGCACCCGGTCGCCGAACGCCTCGGCCAGCCCCTGCGTGACCTTGAACACGCCGCCATAGGCCGCCACGTCCTCGCCGAAGACGAAGACGCTGTCGTCGCGCGCCATCTCCTCGCGCAGAGCCAGGTTCAGCGCCTCGGCATAGCGCATCATCGCCATCTCAGCGCCCTCCCCCGTCCGGCGGTTCCGAATAGGGCGCGCTTGGCGCGTGCGGGGTGAAACCCGGCATCGGGTCGGCCAGCGCCGTCTCGAAGGCGGCGTCCATCTCGGCACGCGCCGCGGCCTCGCACGCCGCCACCCGCGCCGCGCCCAATGCCTCGGCTAGCCGCGCGCGCGACAGCATGATCGGGTCGCGCGCCCGCCATTTCGCGATCTCGTCTTCCGGCTGATAGCCGCCCATGTCCGAGGTCGAGAAACCCTCCAGCCGGTAAGTGCGCGCCTCAATCAGGCTCGGCCCGTCGCCGCGCCGGGCGCGCTGAACCGCCTGCGCCACCGCCTGGAACACCGCCACGACGTCGTTGCCGTCGATCGTCTCGCCCGGCATGCCGTAGCCCGCCGCGCGCGCGCTCAGCTCCGGCACCGATGATTGCGCGCTGTGATGCACCGTCAGACCGTAGGCGTTGTGCTCCAGCAGAAAGACCACCGGCAGCCGCCAGAGCGCGGCGATGTTCATGCTCTCGTGGCAGATGCCGGTCTGCGCCGCGCCGTCGCCGAAGACCGCCAGCGCCACCCGCGCGGCACCCTGCAACTGCATCGACAGCGCCATGCCCGTCGCCGCCGGGATCGAGGCCCCGACGATGGCGTTGCCGCCTAGCATGCCGGTCTCCACATCGCCCAGCAACATGTGGCCACCGCGCCCGGCGCAATAGCCGGTCTCGCGCCCGAATATCTCGGCCACCACCCGGCGCGGGTCGAGGCCTCGGCCCAGATAGACGGCATGGCCGCGATGCGTGGTGGTGACGAAATCCTCTGCCGCCAGTGCCGCCGTGGCCCCCACCCCCACGGCCTCCTGCCCGTCGCAGCGGTGGATCGGGCCGCGCGTGCGCCCGGCCTTGTGCATCTCGCCGAGGGTTTCTTCCAGACAGCGGGTCAGCACCATGCGGCGGTGCATTTCCAGCAGTTCCTGCTCCGAAGGGCTGTTCGCGGTCACCGGTCGCTGCTCCGTGTTATATCACATAACACTTGCCGGATTCGCCCGCAGCGTCAACCGCTGCGCGACAGCCGCCTCAGCCGCGGAACAGCGGACAGCTGTCCAGCATGTCGTCGAGACTGTGGCAGGGGTGGGCCCCGGCGGCGCGGATTTCCTCGGTCACGTCCACCGGCAGGCCGGAGTTCGAGTCCGCCGGAATCTCGTTGAGCTTGCCGCCGATCAGCACCGGCACCGCCGCGCCCCGCCGCCCGAGTCCCGCCAGAACGGCACGCGCATACTGCAGCCCGACGCCGTTGTAGGTGCTGACCGCGATGGCGTCGGCCCCGGCATCGAGCGCGGAGGCGACCAGCGCCTCGGCATCGACCGACACGCCCGCGTCGATCACCTGCACGCCCAGCCGCTCCAGCGCGCCGCGCACCAGATAGGCGCCGTGCTCGTGCACATCCGTGGTGCCCAGCGCCACGCGCAGCCCGGCCAGCCGCAGCCGCGCATCCGCATTGCGCGCGGCCCAGTCCTGCGCCATGTGGTCAAGTTCGCGCGCCCAGTCGGCGGGCACCAGCGGCGCGCGCGCCGCCTCTGCGACCCCCGCACCCCACAGCGCCTCCATCCGCTTCGCCCCCAGCCGGCGGATCGCCAGCATCAGCGCCGCCGGGTCGGCGGTATCGACACCGCGCGCAGCCAGCCCCGCCAGCGCCCGCGCGGCGAAGGCGCGCCCGCCCTCCACCAGCCGGTCGGCGACCGCGTCCACCCGCGCGAAATCTACCAGTTCGGCCTGCGCCGGCGCGGTCTCGGCCAGCCGTGCGGCGAACAGCTGCGCGTCGAGGATTTCATCGACATCGGGGATGCGCAGGTTCTCGGTCACCGGAACCGGGTTGATCGCATGACCGCTGTGCCGCCGCCCCAGCGCCAGCAGGTCGGCCAGCAGATAACTGGCAAGGCTGGCGTAATTCCCTGCCGCCTCCGACCGGTACGAGACGGTGTTGCCGAAGATCATGCTGCCCGGCGTGTCGGTCACCCGCGCCAGCGCCGCATGGAAGCCCGCGCGCGTCAGCGGGGCCGAGAAATGATGCCCGAAACAGAAGGCGGCGCGCGCGCCGATCAGATCCTCGACGATATGCTTCTCGATCAACACCATCCCCAGCGCCGAGGCCATGTCGAGAAAGAGCCCCGCGAAGCCGTCGTCCAGATTGGAATGCACCAGGATGTCGGCCTCCTGCGCGGCGATCAGGCCCAGCGCCCGCACGGTGGCCTCGGTCGTGGCCACGTCATCGTCCCAATAGGGCAGCCGGAAGGTGAAATACTGCCCCAGGTTGCCGATCGCCGTCGCCCCCGCCGCGATTGCCGCGCGGGTATTCTCCAGCGCGCCGGGCAGACCCAGCATGAAATCGCCGAAATGCGCCGCCGCCGGGCTTGCATTGGTGATACGGGCGAAATCCTCGGGGCCGCGCAGCACGATGCCGGTGCCGCGCGTGGCCCGGTCGCGGCGATCGGGCGGGTAGCCCATCGTCCAGTCGAGCGTGACGCCAAACCGGTCGATCCGCACGCCGCGACGCGCCGCCGCCGCGTGGAGTTCGGCCATCGCCGCGACCGTGCGCTCGACGCTGCGAAAGCCGATATGGGCATGCTGCATGATCCGCCCCTCGGCCATGGCGCGGCGCTTGTACTCGGCCTCCGACGTCACGCCCTCGGCCTCCAGAAAGTGGCAGGGACCCAGCCGCCAGTCGCGCGCCATGGCGCGGCCCTCGGCCAGCAGCGCGTGGCCCGGCGTCAGGGCGGGGTCGGTCAGGGCGGGGTCGGTCAGGGCGGGTGCGGTTGTCATGCGGTCTGATCCCGGCGATACCGCCCGCAAGGCGGCGGCCCGAGGCTATCACGCCTTGCCATCCGCTCAAGGACTGGCAGTCTGCCCGCCGGCGACAGCAAAGGAGCAGGCACATGACACTGGGCATCATCGGCGTCGGGCACCTCGCCGCCGCCATCCTGCGCGGGCTGGTCCGCGCCGGCCAGCCGGCCGAGGGCGTGATCCTCTCGCCCCGCGGCCAGGGGCCCGATCTGGCGGCACGGCATGGCTTCCTGCTGGCCGCCGACAATGCCGATCTGGTGCGCCGCGCCGATATCGTGCTGCTGGCGGTGCGCCCGGCAGATGCCGAGGCGGCCCTGCGCGGCCTGCCCTGGCGCGCGGAGCATACGCTCGCCAGCGCCTGCGCCGGGGTGTCGCTCGCCCGGCTCGTCGATGCCGCGGCCCCGGCACGGGTGGTGCGCATCATGCCGATCACCGCCGCGCAGCTTGGTGCCAGCCCGACGCTCGTCCATCCGATGCGCCCCGAGCTGGAGCCGCTGCTGCACGCCATCGGCAGCGTGATCGCGTTGCCCGACGAAGGCCGGTTCGAGGCCGCCACCGTCAGCGCCGCGATCTATGGCTGGGTGCAGGCGCTGATCCGCGAAAGCGCCGCCTGGGCCGGGGCCGAGGGGCTCGACCCCGGCACCGCGCGGGCCCTGATGGCGCGCACCTTCATCGCGGCGGGCCGGCTGGCGGACGAAACCGACACCCCGCTGGATGCACTGATCGACACCATCGCCACGCCGGGCGGCATTACCGAGGCGGGGCTGATACATCTGCGGGACAGGGGCACGCCCGAAGCGTGGCAGGGTGCCTGCGACGTGGTCCTGCGCAAGCTGCACGGCGACTCATGACCCGTCGCGCGCGGCGAACATCTGCCCGCCCGCGGCTTGATCGGTCGAGGTGATCACGATCTCGGACAGGTCGGCATGCGGCGGCAGGCTCAGCGCCGCCCAGATCGTCTGGGCGATATCCTCGGGCGAGAGTGCGCGCTGCGTGGTATAGAGCTTCTGGCGCAGTGCCTCGCGGTCGCCGGCGAAGGCGCTGAGGTAGAAATCGGTCTCGACCCTTGCCGGGGCCAGTTCGGTGATCCGCACCCCCGCACCCGCCAGATCGTAACGCAGCACATGGCAGGCCTGCGAAAGGCCCGCCTTCGCGGCGGCATAGGCCGTGGTGCCAGGCAGCACGCTGCGCCCCGCCGTGCTGGTCAGGTTGAAGACATGCCCGCGCCGGCGCGCCACCATGCCCGGCAGCAGGCGGCGCATCAGTTGCAGCGGCGCGGTCAGGTTCAGCGCGATGGTCTCGGCCGTTTCCTCGGCCGTCTGCTCGACCAGCGGGCGCACGCTGGCCAGCCCGCCCGCGTTGTTCACCAGAACGTCGATCTCGGCCCCGCCGAGGCCCGCAAGGATCGCATCGGTGTCGCGCACATCCGCCGGACAGGGGATGAAGCGCTCGCCCAGTTCCGCCGCCACCCCGGCCAGCGCCTCGGCCGAGCGGGCGACGCCGTAGACGGTCAGCCCGCCCGCCAGCAGCCGGCGCGCGACCGCCGCGCCAATGCCGCGCGAGGCCCCGGTGACCAGCGCGCTGCGATAGCCCTTGTCGTCATTCATGTCGCTCTCCCGTCTGTCCCGCCCGACCGCGCGCCACCTTCGGCAGTCGCGCCGGCGGGGTCAAGCGCCCGCTCAGGCCGAACGCCGCAGCGCGAAGCGCGCCGTGGCCGGATCGCCCTGGTAGAGCGGTGCCAGTTCCGCCGCGCGGCGCGGCAGGTCGGCCACGGCGGACAGCAGCCGCGCGACCTCCGGCTCGTCGTGCAGATAGCTGATGTTCAGCCGCACCCAGCCCGGCTTGTCCAGTTCCGCCCCCGCCCGCAGCCGCGCCCGCATCTCGGCCGAGGCACCCTCGCCGATGCCCAGCAGGCGATGCGCATAGGGCCCGGCGCAGGCGCAGCCGCCGCGCGCCTGAATGCCGTGGAAGTCGCTCAGGATGCGGGTGGCAAGCTGATGGTGGATCACCCCACCGTCGGCATCGCGCAGCCGGAAGGAAAAGATCGGCAGCGCCGCCGCCTGCGTGTCCGCCCCCAGCAGGTCGAGCCCCGGCACCCCGGCCCAGGCCGCCAGCGCCCGCTCGCGCATGCGGCGCTCGTGGCGCATGATCCGGCCCGCGCCGATGGCCGCCTTGACGGTCAGCACCAGCGCCGCGCGGATATCGCCCAGCACGTTCGGCGTGCCGCCCTCCTCGCGCGCCTCGACCCGGGTCGAATAGTCGTGCCCCCAGGGCGAGACGAAGCTAACGGTGCCGCCGCCCGGGCGATGCGGGCGCGAATTGCCAAGCACCGTGTCACGCGCCAGCAACAGCCCCGAGGCCCCCGGCCCGCCGGGAAACTTGTGCGGCGACAGCACCACCGCGTCCAGCGCGCAATCCGCCGCCGGGGCCATGTCGAGCGGCAGATAGGGCCCGCCGCCGGCGTAGTCCCAGACCGCCAGCGCGCCATGCGCCTGCAGAAGCCGCGTCACCGGAACCGGATCGGTGATGATCCCGGTGACATTCGAGCAGGCCGAGAACGCGCCGACGACCAGTTCGGCCCCCCGCACCGCAACCAGCCGTGCCGCCAGCACGTCGAGGTCCGGCCCGCCGCCCGCCGCTTCGGGGATTTCCGCGACGGTGGCGCCGCTCTCGCGCCAGGGCAGGATGTTGGAATGATGCTCGTAGGGGCCGGTCAGCACCACCACCCGCCCGCCCGCGCGCACCCGCTCGGCGATGCGCAGTTGCGAGACCAGCAGGTTGAGGCCCGCCGTCGCCCCCGCGCCGGTAAAGAAGGCATGGCAGGTCGCGTCGCCCCCGGCGAGATCGAGGATGCGCGCCCGTGCCGATTCGCGCAGTCGAGTCATGAACCCGCCGCACCAGGATGCCTCGGTGTGGCTGTTGGCATAGAATGGCAACACCCGGTCGCGGATGAAATCCTCGACCTGCGCCAGCGCCCGGCCCGAGGCGACATGATCGGCATAGAGCAGCCGGCGCGGCCCGAAACCGCCGTCGATCTGCACCTCCCGCCCGATCAGCCCGGCGCGCAGGCCGTCGAGCCCGCCCGCACTGATGTCCTCGTGAAATGCATCGAACAGGTCCATTGCGTCCTCCTTGCGGTTCGCAAACCATATCCGGGTAAATGACGAATAATTTCTCTCAAATCATCCTATTAGGGGCACTTAATGGTGTATATGATCTGTATATGGACCATCCTGTAGATCAGATCGACATATCCATTCTGGCCGCGATGCAGCGGCTGCCGGGGGCCTCGCAGCGCGAGATCGCCGAAGCGGTGAACCTGTCGCAGAACGCCTGCTGGCGGCGCATCCGCCGGATGGAAGAGGCGGGCATCATCGAGGGCCGCACACCGCGCCTCAACCGCGAGGCGCTGGGGCTGGGTCTCGTCGTCTTCACCATGATCCGCACGCGCCACCATTCCGACGCGTGGCTGCGCAGCTTCCGCGCGCATGTTGCCGCCATCCCCGAAGTGGTGGATTTCTTCCGCATCGGCGGCGACTACGATTACATGCTCAAGATCGTCACCGCCGACATGGCCGGCTTCGACAGCGTCTACCGGCGGCTGATCGAGGGGCTGGACCTGGAAACCGTCACCTCGCATTTCGCGATGGAGGCGATCGCCGAGAACCGCCCCCTGCCCGTTCAGCGCGCAATGGCCACCGCGCGCCGACGGTAGGTCACTCGAAGACGAGGATCATGCCCTCGGCCTCCTGCGGCGCAACCGCAATGCCATCCGCCAGCGCCACGGTCACCACCCCCCGTTCGTCGAGCCAGGCCTGGGTCGCGGCCCTGTCCTTGACCCGGTAGTGCAGCGCCACCTGAATGCCGCCCGCCGCGGCACCCGGCACCGCGTCGAACAGATCGCCATAGCGCGCGTGCAGGGCGGCGGGCGTGCGCACCTCCATCACCTCGCCGCGCGCGCCGCGAAAGGCAAAGCCGGTGTCATCTGCCTGTTCCGGTTCCCGCGCCCAGGAATCGCGGTAATAGCCCAGGTCGTCGCCGGGTTGCTGCGACGCCCCGGCGACGCGCGCCAGATCGACCGCGCCGTTCGGGTGGCCGGTATAGCCCTCGATATAGTTCATCGCGGGCCGGCGATGCTCGGAATGGAAGATCGACAGGAAGCGGTTGCGCGACGCCCAGTTGTAGAGGAACGACGAATCCGTCTCGCCCTCGCTGCCATCGGGCAGCACGACCTTGCGCCGAGCGTTGCCCTCGGGCCCCGGCGTGTAGCCCAGTGCCTGCAGCCGCGCCCTTTCGTCCGCCAGGCTGTCCGACCACAGGCTGACATGGGCGAGCCCCAGATCGCACCCGTCGTATTGCGCCTTCAGGATGTCGCGGGCATGGGCGAGATAGAGAAGCTCCAGATAGGTATGCGGAAAGATCACCACGGCATTGCTCGATCCGAACTCGATATGCGTCGCCGTGGGCCGCACGTGAAAGCCCAGCCGCGCGAAGGCCGCGCGCCCCGCCTCCTGATCGGGGACGACGGCAACGTAATGGTCGATGGTGCGCATCTCGGGCCTCCTACAGGTTCATCAGCGAGGGCAGCCATGTCGCCAGCCCGGGAAAGGCGAAGACCAGCAGCAGCGTCAGTATCTGCGCCGCGATGAAGGGCACGACGCCCAGATACATGTCGCGGTAGGTGATCTCGGGCGGCGCGATGGAGCGCAGGTAGAAGATCGAGGGTGCCATCGGCGGGGTCAGATACGAGGTCTGGATCACCACGATCATCAGCACCGCGAACCACAGCGGCTCCACCGCGATATCGGTGAAGACCGGAATGAAGATCGGCAGGCAGATCAGAATGACCGACACCCAGTCGAGGATGAAGCCCGCGATGAACACCACCAGCAGCATCAGCAGGATCACCCCGGTATCGCCGAACCCGGTCTGCGCGAACAGATCGCGTACCAGTTCGTTGCCGCCATGGATGCGGAAGGTGCCGGAAAAGATCGTGCCGCCCACCACGATCAGCAGGATCATCGAATTAACCAGCAGCGTCTGGCGCAGCGCATCCCAGAAGGTGGCGAGCCTGAACCTCCCGTAGGCGATGGTCAGCAGCACCGTGCCCAGCGCGCCCACCGCCGCAGCCTCGGTCGGCGAGGCGATACCGAACGAGATCGAGCCGAGCACCGCCACGATCAGCGCCACCATCGGCACCAGGGCCACCAGCGTCGTCTTCAACTTCTCGGGCAGCGGTACATCGCGCGCCGCGGTGTCGGGCGGGGCCTTGTCGGGGTTCAGGAAGGCCGCGGCCAGCACATAGCCGACGAACGCCGTCACCATGATCGCCGCCGGCAGCATCACCGCAAGGAAGAGCTGCCCGACGGAGAGCTGTGCAACGGTGGCGTAGATCACCACCACGATGGAGGGCGGGATCATCGTACCCAGCGAGCCGCCGGCGCAGATGACACCCGAGATCAGCGCGCGGTCGTAGTTGCGGCTCAGCATCGCGGGGATCGCCATCACCCCGATCAGCACCTCGACCGCGCCGACGATGCCGGTCGAGGCGGCCAGGATGCCCGCCATGCCCATCGTCGCCAGCGCCAGCCCGCCCGGCAGCCGCCCGAGCCACATCTGCAGCGCGTCGAACAGCCGCTCGGCCACGCCCGAACGCTCCAGCATGAAGCCCATGAAGATGAACGGCGGCACCGCCGACAGCACGAAGGACGAAGCCGTCTGCGTGATCCCCGCGTAAAGCTGATTGGCCACCGCCTCGCCGAACAGCGGCCAAGCGAAGATTGCCGCCGTGGTCAGCAGCGAAAACGAGATCGGCAGCCCCAGCAGCACGAAGAGGAAGAGGCACGGGAACATCAGCGCCGCGAGCGTTTCGCCCTGCATGCGGGTCTCCTCAGGCAGCGGTGTCGGGCGACTGCCCGGGGAGCGGCACGGCGTCAGGCCGGAAGACGCCGATCAGGTGCCGCAGGCTTTGCAACGCGACCTGCAGCGCGAGCCCGACCAGCCCCAGGGCGATGCCCGTCAGGAAGGGCCAGATCAGCGGCTGCCAGACGCTCATGTTCTCGACGGTGCCGCGCATGTAGGCGCGCAGTGCCTTCTGCACGCTGGCGTCCGAGGTTAGCACCAGCAGCGGCAGGAACAGCGCGAGGTAGAAGGCGGCGTTGATCGCATGCTGTAGCCGCGGCGGCAGGCGCGAGGACAGGAAGTCGATACGCACATGCCGCTCGTTCAGCAACGTGTAGCCCGCCGCCATCAGGAAGAGCGAGCCGTTGACCATGTAGACGATATCGACCGACCACATGGTGGGCGCGTTGAAGATGCGCCGCGCCGCGACCTCGTAGAGCATGACCGCGATCAGCACCACGATCATCAGCTGCGCCACCACCGCCAGCGCGGCCGACACCCGGTCGAGCGCCGGAAGAAGCCTGTGGGTGATGAACCGCATCCTGCCTGCCCCCTGCCGCATCGGCCGGCCCCGCCACCCGGGGCCGGCCCATGGTGGCCCGTCAGGGCTTGTCCGTCACCATGTAATACGACGATGCCGCCCAGTTGTCCTGGAAGGCGGTGATCGACTCGAAGGCCCGCTTCGGCCAGGGGTTGCCCGCCTCCGCATGCTCTTCCGACACGCGCGCGGCCCAGCGGCGCGCCGCCGCCTTGGCCTTCTCGCGGAACTCCGGCGACAGCTCCACCAGCGTGTTCTGCCCGTTCTCGGCCCGCTCGTTGATCTTCTGCACCGCCGCCATGTCGGCCAGGATGGTGCGCTGCATGCTGTCATAGGTCACCAGCTTGGCCGCCACCTCGATGGCGCGCTTGTGCCGGTCGGGCAGGTCTTCCCACTTGTCCATGTCGATCATCAGCTCGAAGGTCCAGCCGGGGGCGTGGATGCCGGGGTAGATGATGTATTCCGCCGTCTCGTGCAGACCCTGGTTCCAGTTCTCTCCGGGCAGCGAGTATTCGGCCAGGTCGAGGCCCTTCTTCTCCAGCATCGAATAGACTTCCGAGCCCGGCGTGGTGGTCGCCGCGGCGCCGAACTGATCCGACACGATCGCCGCCCAGTTGCCGAGCGTACGATACTTCTTGTCCTTCAGGTCCTCCACCGTCTCGATCGGGACATGCGAATGGGCGAACCATTCCGCCGGCCCGGAGCCGAGGATCATGGCATGCACGCCCAGCGTCTCCTTGCGGTGTTCGCGCAGCATCTCCTCGCCGCCACCGTGGTAGGTCCAGGCGAGGATCGAGTCGCTGCCCAGCCCGGTGGGGAAGAGGTTAATCATCGCGTTGAACGGGTCGGCGTTGCCGAAGAAGGTGGCCGGCCAGTTGACCATGTCCACCAGCCCGTCGTCGAGCGCCTCGTGCAGCTTGAAGACGCTGCCGACGGTGCCCGCGGGCAGCGGCTGGATGGCCACATCGCCCTCGGTCAGTTCCGACACCAGGTTGGCGAAGGGCACGGCGATGAAATTGTAGTAGTTGCCCGTCTCGACGTCGATCGTGGCAAGGCGGAAGGTGTAGCTTTGCGCCGCCGCGGGGGAAGCGCCCAGCGCCGCCGCTGCGAGGGTTCCCGCCGCAAGCGTCGCGGCGATCCGGTTTCCGAGGAAAGTCATCCTGTCAGTCTCCCTGTTGCTGTAGGATCGAAGATAGGTCTCCTCTGCCGGTTGCCCCGGTCTCTCATGGTTTGACGATCACCTTGCCGAAGACGCGCCGCTCTTCGAGCGCGGCAAAGGCGTCGCGCGCGTTTTCCAGCGCGTGCACGCTGTCAATCACCGGGTCGAGTTGGCCCGAGCGCACCAGTTCCAGCAATGCGTCGATGTCCTCGCGCTCCCAGCCGTTGGAGCCGACGATCTGCTGCTCGAAGGTCCAGATGAAGCGGATGTCGGTCTTCGGGTCGAAACCCGCCGTCGCGCCGCAGGTCAGCATGCGCCCGTGCCGCGTCAGGCAGCGCAGCGCCGGCACCCAGGTCTCGCCGCCGGTAAAGTTGACCACCACATCCACCCCGCCGGTGCCCCAGACCCGCGGCTTGCCGTGCAACTCGTGGATCTGGTCCTTGAAGCTGCGTTCGGCGTAGTTGATCACCTCGTCGGCCCCCAGCGCGCGCAGCCGGGCCATCTTGTCCTCCGACGAGGCGGCGGCGATGACATGCGCGCCGGCCATCTTCGCCAGTTGGACGCAGCAGGTGCCGACCCCGCCCGAGGCCCCGAGGATCAGCACCTTCTCGCCGGCGGCCACCTTGCCGCGGGTGACCATCATCCGGTAGGCGGTGCCATAGGCGCAGGGCAGCGCCGCGGCGGCCTCGAAGCCCACATCGTCGGGCAGCGGCACCAGTTGATGCGCGCCGACAACCGCGCGCTCGGCCAGTCCGCCATGCTGCATCTCGCCGAACAGCTTGCCGGTCTTGCGGTCGATCGGGTCGATCACCACGCGGTCGCCCTCGGCCCAGCCCTCGACGCCCTCGCCGATACGCGCCACCACGCCCGCCGCGTCGATGCCCATGATGATCGGCATCGGCACCTTGATGCCCGGCATGCCGCGCAGCGTGAACAGGTCGTGGTAGTTCAGCGCACAGGCGCGCACCGCGATCTCGACCTGCCCGGGGCCGGGTGCCGAATCGTCGAAATCCTCGTGCCAGGTGATGTCCCCGATCGTGCCATGCGCGTGCAGCACCTGCGCCTTCATCCCGTCGCCTCACCTTGACTGTTGTGCAGATCGCGCGACCAGGCCGCCGCGCGTTCGCGCAACTGCCGGCGATCTACCTTGTTGGTGCCCTGCCAGGGCAGCGCCTCGACGAATTCGACGAAGCGCGGATGCGCATAGGCCGGCCCGTTCTCCAGCGCGAACGACTTGACCGCCGCGGCATCGAGCGCGGCCCCGGGCCGGCGCACCACGAAGGCCGCCGGCAGCATGCCCTTGATGCTGTCGGGCACCGGCACCACGCAGACCTCGGCGATGTCGGGGTGGCGCATCAGCATCGCCTCGACATCGCCGGGGTGGATGTTCTCGCCGCCGCAGACGAACATGTCGTCGGCCCGGTCGACGAAGTAGTAGAACCCCTCGGCGTCGCGGCGCATCACGTCGCCGGTGTTGTACCAGCCGTCCTGCAACCGCTCGGCCGTCTTCTCGGGCAGGTTCAGATAGCCCGGCATCACCACCGGGCTGCGCACCCAGAGCACGCCCTCGTCCTCCGACGGGCCGCCCACCAGCCTGACCTCGGCATGGGGCGAGGCGACGCCCAGCGACGGCGGCGGCGTGGGCCGCCCGTCGGGATGCGCGGCGAAGGCGGTGGGGCCGCTTTCGGTCGTGCCATAGGTGATCACCAGCTTCGGGTCGTCGAAGACCCGCGCGATGCGCGCCGCCAGTCCCTCGGTCACCGGCGACGAGCCGATCATCACGGTCTCCACCGACGACAGGTCGAGCCGCGCCAGCAGATCGGTCTCGCGCAGCGCCAGCATGATCATCGTCGGGATCGCCGTCACCACGTCGATGCGGTGGCGCTCGATCGCCTGCAGATAGGCGCGCGCCTCGAAGCGGCGCATCAGAACCACATGCGCGCCCGACATCGCCGCGACCTTGGCGAAGAAGAGCCCGTTCATGTGATAGAGCGGTGCCGCGACAAGCAGCGTCGCGTGCCAGGGTCGCCCGATCCCCGCCACCGCCGCGGCCACCGCATAGCCATAGCCGCGATGGGTCAGCGGCACGCCCTTCGGCATGCCGGTCGAGCCCGAGGTGTAGAGGATGTTGGCCGCCGCCCGCGCGTCCATCCGCGGCGGCGCGAACGGCCCGGGGTCGAGAAGCGCCTCCCAGTCGGGCCCGTCGAGCCGCAGGCAGGGCACGCCCTCGGGCACGCGGCCCGCATGCCCGGCATCCGCCAGCGCCAGGTCCACGCCCGAATCGCGGTGGATATGGGCGATGGCGTCGCCTGGCAGCTTCCAGTTGACCAGAACCGGGCACAGACCGGCGCGCATGATGCCGAAATAGGCGATCAGGTAGCGCGCCGAGTTGCCGGCGATCAGCGCGATCCGCGTGCCAGGCTCCAGCCCGCGCGCCAGCAGCCCGCGGGCCAGCGCGTTCGTCATGTCGGCCAGGTCGCCATAGGTGTAGGCCGTCGCGCTGCCGTCCTCGGCGAAATCGGTCAGCCAGGGGGCATCGCGCGGCGCGACACCGTCGAAGATCGCGCCAAGGTTATGCACCTCTTCCAGCGCCGCCGCCATCATCCCACCTTCGTCGAATAGGTGCCGCGTCCGATCGCTGTCAGCCGGCCCTCGGCATCGGTCACGTCGATATCGACCACCGCCATGCTGCGCCCGATGCGCCGCGCGGTGGCCACCGCCTGCAACGCCGCGCCGCCCGAGGGACGCAGGTAATCGACGCGGAAATTCATCGTCGGTACGCCGCCGCCCACCGCCACCGCGACGGCGAAATCGCCCGCCGTGTCGATCAGCGCCGCCACCGGGCCGCCGTGGAACTGCCCGGCGATCGGCCCGCCGCGCTCCAGCTCCGGGCGCATCGGCATGGTCATCGACACGCGCCCCGCGTCGGCGTCGACCTCGGTCACCCGCAGCCCGAGGAAACCTATGAAAGGCGAGCCGTCGAGCATCGCCTGCACGCCGGCCGCGTCGAGCGTCTGCCGCGCCGCCCCGCTCATGCCAGCACCACCGGGCCCTTGGGCGTCGACAGGCGCGCCACGCCGCCACAGCGCGCACCGCCCGCCACCTCCAGATCGGCCCCCATCGCGCCGAAAAGCCGCGCGAAGCCTTCCGGGTCCGGGTCGGTCATCGTCAGGCTGTCGAGCGTGCAGTCCCCGGCCAGGCTGCCGGCGGGGTGCGGCGCGCCCTGCCAGTCGATCAGGAAGGGCATGGCATAGCCGCGCGCGGCATCCTCGAATCGCAGGATCGACCAGTCGAGCCGCACGCCGTCGGGGCGGGTGCGGCTCATCGCCAGCGGTGTCCCAGGCGCGCCGCCCGCGCCGCGCGCGGCCTCGGCGGCGGTGCCCAGATCATCGGCGCTCAGCGAAACGGTCAGCAGGCGCGGCGTGTCCAGCTCGGCCAGCGCGCCGCCCATCGTGCCCGACAGCTCCTGCGCCGGGTCGGGGGCGATCAGTTCCAAGTAGAGCCGCTCGCCCAGCCCGACCAGCCGGTTGCGGGTGCCGAAACCGGGATGCGCGCCGCCCGGAGCGGGCTCCACCCCCGTCAGACGGTGGAACAGCTCGGCCAGGGCATCGAGATCGGGGCCGGCCCAGAGAATGTGGTCAAGGCGCATGTTCGAACCTTCCGCAAGGGCCACGCGCGGCCGGATGAAGGGGGTCACAAATTAACGAACACTCACTAATATGAGCGTTAGCCAAGCCCGCTGGGCTTGTCAAAGGCAAACTCGCGGGGCTTATGCAGGCCGGTCGGCCAGCGTGGCGCAGCCAGCCATCGCGCGGGCACGATGACCGAAAGGGAGGCAGAATGAAAACCAGCACACCCGCCGGGGCAGCCCCGCCCGCCGCGCCCCACAGGCTGCTGCAAGGCGGCGCGGACAGGCGCGTCGCCGAGATGGACCTGCGCCGCGCGCATCTCGATACCGGGGGGCAGGTGCATCCCGGCACCCTCTTCCATTTCGCGCATGACCTTGCCGCCGAAGGCGCGGAGGGGCGGCTCGTGGATGCCAAGACCGCGCTGATCGCACCGCGCCCCGCCAACCGGCTGATCGCCGAGGCGACACGTCTTGCCGCCGCGCATAGCCCGCAGGTGTGGCAGGTGGCGGTGCGCGACGACAGCGAGGCGACGCTCGCGATCTTCCTGTTCTCCTTCCTCTGCGCCGACCCTGCGCCCGGCGAAGAAACCGCCGCGCCGGCCCCCGCCGCGCCGCCCGCGCCCGAACCCGCGCCGCCCGGAACCCGGCTCGACCGGATCGTCGCCGCCGCGGCAGAGGTGATCGCGCGCAAGGGCTTTGCCCAGGCCAGCATCCGCGAAATCGCCGAGGCGGCGGACCTGCACGTGCCCACCCTCTATGTCCATGTCCGCGGCAAGGACGAGTTGCTGGAACTCGTCTACGCGCGCGAGATGGCCCTGCTGGAAGCCGATCTCGACCGCGCCGTCAGCCAGGGCACCCCGCGCGAGCGGGTGGGCCGCATGATCGCCGTGGCGATGGAGGTGGCCGACCGCCGGCGGCGGCAGGTGGGGCTGCTCAACCGCGAACTGCGCAACCTGCGCCCCGAGGCAAGGGCCCGCACGCTGGCTCGCTACCGCGCCCTGATCGGGCGCTACGAAACCGTGATCCGCGAGGGGATCGCCCGCGGCGATTTCGCCCCGGTCGATACGCTGGTGGCCGCCAACTTCCTCGACATGGCGTCGGACATCTGGGCGCTGCGGCAGTTCTTCTTCTCGGAGATGCAGATGGAGGATTACCGCGCCGCCGCCATCGCCTTCACGCTGAACGGGCTCTGCGGCCCGCGTCGGGGATAGGCCGCTTCAGCCTGCCGCCGGCGGAGCCGCGGGTGCCTGGCGCAGGTGGCCTTCCTTCAGCCACAGCCGGCAGCCCTCTGCCCCGGCGGTGGCCCGCAGCGGCACGCCCGCGGGCAGCCGCAGCCAGGACCAGGGGCCGAAATCCTCGCCCGCCTCGGAGAAGCCGCCATCGAGGCAGAGTAGCTCCAGCCCGCCCGCCGGGTCCGCCGCGATCGTGGCCCCCGGCTGCCAGTGCTCCAGGCGCACCGTCTCGCGCCGGTCGGCGTGCAGCGTCGCCGCGCGCACGCCCGGCCGGTCCGCGACCGGGGCCAGCGCCAGATCGCCGGTCGCCAGCGTGACCGCGTGCCGGTCGTCGGGGTCGAACTGCCACAGCTTGACGAAAATCGTGCAGCCCGGGGCCGAGGCGGGCCTGTGGCGCGAGGTCGGCGGGTTGCGCACATAGCTGCCAACGGGGAAATCGCCGCTCTCGTCCTGAAAGACACCGTCGAGCACCAGGTATTCCTCGCCCCCGTCATGGATATGCGGCGAGAAGGCGCTGCCCGGGGCAAAGCGCACCAGCGAGGTGGCGCGCGCCACCTCGTCGCCCAGACGGTCGAGCATCAGCCGCTCGACCCCCGGAACCGGCGAGGCGCGCCAGGCCCGCGCATCCGGGTGCACCGCCACGCGCCGGGTGAAATCGGCATTGATCTGCATGGCCCGTCTCCGTCTCCTGCGCCCTTGCCCCGCCAGTTAGGCCCGCGGCGAGGGGCCGGTCAACACGCCCATGGCCGGCGCTCAGCCGGCGCGGAACGCCTCGCGCTCCGGCAGTGTCAGAGGAAACCGGCTTGAGGCAAGGTAGGGGCCTGCCTACCCTGCCAGCATGAGAAGACGCAGCCCCTTCCGCTACTTCAAAACCAGCCCGCATCGACATCAGCCACGAGACCGTGCGGTTCTGGTGGCATCGGTTCGGGCCGCTGTTTGCCGCCGAGATCCGCAAGCGGCGGGTTTCCGGGATGCGGTCGAGCCGCTGGCGTTGGCACCTGGACGAGGTTTTCGTGAAGATCAATGGCGAGACCCACTACCTGTGGCGCGCGGTCGACCACGAGGGCGAGGTACTTGAGAGCTTCGTGACCAAGACGCGCGACAGGAAGGCCGCGTTGAAATTCCTGAAGAAATCCCTCAAGCGGCATGGCGCCGCCGATGAGATCGTGACCGACCGCCTGCGGTCCTACGGGGCGGCCCTCCGGGACCTCGGCATCCGTGAGCGGCAGGAAACCAGCCGCTGGGCGAACAATCGCGCGGAGAATTCGCATCAGCCATTTCGACGGCGTGAGCGGGCGATGCTCTGCTTCCGGCGGATGCGAACATTGCAGAAATTCGCATCCGTTCACGCCTCGGTTTCCAACCACTTCAATCAGGAACGCAGCCTCTCCAGCCGAAACATCTTCAAGGCAAACCGTGCCGCCGCTCTCGCCGAGTGGCGCGAACTGGGCGCGGTTTAAGGGCAGCCATCCTGCCCTTGGTGAGACGAGTTCGCATCCGTCTGACACGACC
>PHEG01000162.1 GCA_002842835.1 Alphaproteobacteria bacterium HGW-Alphaproteobacteria-2
CGCAGGGCTTCGGGGATGTATTCGCCCTCGATCCAGTAGACGGTGTTCAGCGTCTCGCCGGTGCGGCCGTTGTGCATGCGGATCTGGCGGATGTCGCCCGCGCCGCGCAGCAGGCCAAAGGCATTGGCGGAAACCGGAGCGGCAGTCACACAGGCGGCGGCAAACACGCGCAGCAGACTACGCCGCGATACCAAGCCAGACTGATCGGCCATGCGTATCTGTCCCTCTATCGACCGCTTCGCGCGGTTTTGGTTGCCGTTTGTTTCGACCTCACGATCTATTGCACGCGCCGACACGTCTGCCAACCGCCGAGACACCGACTTCGGCCTGCGACGCGCGCAATCGGCGAAAGCTTGCCGAAGGCCATGTAATCATGCGTAATTGCAACACTTGTTGCAATCGCGCAACGCCGCTGTGAAGCCGCCCGCGCGGCGGTCGCGGGCGCGCGGGGCAGGGGGCGCGAAAGCGGATCTGTCGGACCCGTGGCCAGGTTTGATTGGACTCGCAATATGCCATGGAAGATGTTTTCATTAAGCCAATTTCTGCCTGGGGAGAGGGTATAATGTCTGCGGTGAAGTTGATGCTGAAGGGTTTCCTGTTCCGCTACGCCACGCCGAGCCTGCTGGCGCTGGGGCTCGCGCTGCCGCTGCCCGGTCCCGCAAACGCCGAAGGGGCACTGGGCGATCTGGGCTTCCGGCAGGCCATCGCCACGGTTGCCGCCGCCGACCCCGAGATCGCCGGGTTCTACCGCAGCCGCGATTACCGCCCCCTCTGGGTGGGCGAGCGATCTGGGCCGCGTCGAGGTCGAGACGACGCGCGCGTTCCTCTCCTATGCGCGCGACATCCAGAGCGGCATTCTCGAACCGCGCACCGTTGATCCGGGGCTCGTGATGGAGGTGCCGCGGCGCGACCGGGGCGAGACGCTCGCCGCTTTCGCCGCCGCCGACGACCCGGCCGCCTTCCTGCGCGCGCTGGCGCCTCAGACGGCCGAGTACGCCGCGCTCCTGCGCGAGAAAGAGGGTCTGGAGGCGCTGATCGAACGTGGCGGCTGGGGTGCTCCGGTGGCCAGTGCCGCGGCGCTCAAGCCGGGCATGGAGGGCGCTGCAGTGCTGGCGCTGCGCGACCGCTTGATCCGCATGGGCTATCTGCCGATGCGCGCCTCGGCGCGCTACGACGCGGCACTGCAACGTGCCGTGCAACGATTCCAGGCCAATCAGGGGCTCACCCCCGACGGCATCGCCGGGCGCGAGACGCTCGACCGGATCGACACCCCCGCCACCGAGCGCCTGAAGCAGGTGATCGTCGCGCTCGAACGGTTGCGGTGGCTCAACAAGCCGCTCGGCCAGCGCCACATCATGGTGAACCAGGCAGCCTTCCAGATGAAGATCGTCGAGGACGGCGCGACAATCTTCGAGAGCGACGTGATCGTGGGAATGGAGAACGAGAAGTGGCGCACCCCCGAGTTCTCCAAGAACATGGACCACATGATCGTGAACCCGACCTGGCATGTGCCGTCCTCGATCGTGGCGCGCGACTACCTGCCAAAGCTGCTGGCCAACCCCGAGGCTGCCAGCTACATGCGCTTCTACGACGCCTCGGGGCGCCAGGTCAGCCGCTCGTCGATCGACTTCTCGCAATTCTCCGCGTCGAACTTTCCCTACAGCCTGAAACAGCCACCCTCCGACGACAACGCGCTGGGGCTGGTGAAATTCATGCTACCCAACCGCTGGAACATCTATCTGCACGACACGCCCAGCAAGCATCTCTTCAGCAAGGATAAACGCGCCTTCTCGTCGGGCTGCGTGCGGGTGCAGCGCCCCTTCGAGCTGGCCTACGAACTGCTCTCAAAGCAGACTTCCGACCCTAGGGGCACCTTCCACCGCGCCCTCGATTCAGGCCGCGAAACGCGCATCGACATCGTCGATCCGGTGCCCGTTCACCTGACCTACCGCACCGCATTCGCGGATGCGCGCGGCCGGGTCCATTACCGCGAGGACACCTACGGGCGCGACGGGCGCATCTTCGCCGCGCTCGCCGCGGCGGGTGTCACCGTCCCGGGCGCGGAGAGCTGACCCGCACCCCCTCCCACGGTACCGCGGCGCAGCCGATTCCGGGTTTCAAATCGGCGCGAATGGCCCTATCCAAGGGCCGTTCCTGACCGGAGGCCGAGATGCCCGAAGACGTGGCGCAGAAGGTGCGCGAGATCATCGCCGAACAGGCCGTTCTCGACGTGAAGGACGTCACCATGGACGCGACGCTGGAAAGCCTGGGAATCGACTCGCTGGGGCTTGTCGAATCGATCTTCGCCATCGAGGAGGCTTTCGACATCCAGGTGCCATTCAACGCCAACAACCCCGCCGAATCTGAGTTCGACATCTCGTCGGTCGCGGCAATCATCCGCGCCGTCGAGGGGCTCGTCGCCGAACAGAGAGGCCAGGCCGCGCGATGAGGCGCGTCGTTGTCACCGGGCAGGGCAGCATCAACGCACTGGGCCACACCGCGGCAGAGACCTGCCGCGCCATGGCCGAGGGCCGCTGCGGCATCGCCGAGATCGACGTGCGCGACATCGAGCGGCTGTCGGTCCGCATCGGCGGTCAGGTGCGCGGCTTCAACCCCGAGGTGCGCTTCAACCGCCAGCAGATCGCGCTCTACGACCGCTTCACGCAATTCGCGCTGATCGCGGCGGAAGAGGCGGTCAACCAATCCGGGCTGGTCTTCGAGGGCGATCTGGCTAATCGCGCCGGCGTGGTCCTTGGCACCGCGGGCGGTGGGGTGAACACCTGGGACGAAAACTACCGCACCGTCTACGAGGAGGGGAAGAACCGCGTCCACCCCTTCGTCGTGCCGAAGCTGATGAACAATGCCGCCGCCAGCCACGTCTCGATGACATGGAACCTGATGGGCCCCAGCTTTACCGTGGCCACCGCCTGCGCCTCGTCGAACCACGCCATGGGGCTGGCGTTCCAGATCGTGCGCTCGGGTGCCTCGCCAGTGATGCTGGCGGGCGGCACCGAGGCGATGCTCTGCTTCGGCGGAATCAAGGCGTGGGAAGGCCTGCGCGTGATGAGCCGCGACGCCTGCCGCCCGTTCTCGGCCAACCGAAACGGCATGGTGCAGGGGGAGGGCGCGGCGGTCTTCGTGTTCGAGGACTATGAACACGCGAAGGCGCGCGGCGCCGAGATCCTGGCCGAGGTGGCGGGCTTCGCCATGACCTCGGATGCCGCCGACATCGTGATGCCCTCGAAACAGGGCGCGGCGCGGGCGATGAAGGGCGCGCTGGCCGATGCCGGGCTGGCACCCGCGGCGATCGGCTACATCAATGCGCACGGCACCGGCACGGCGGCGAACGACAAGACCGAATGCGCCGCGGTGGCCGATGTCTTCGGCCACCATGCCGACGACCTGATGATCTCGTCCACCAAGTCGATGCACGGCCACCTGATCGGCGGCACCGGCGCGGTGGAGATGCTCGCCTGCATCATGGCGCTGCGCGAAGGCATCATCGCGCCCACCATCGGCTACGAGGAGCCGGACCCGGAATGCGCGCTCGACGTGGTGCCCAACGAGGCGCGCGAGGCGAAGGTCGATGCCGTGCTCTCGAACGCCTTCGCCTTCGGCGGGCTCAACGCGGTGCTGGCGCTGCGGAAGGTCTAGGGCGCAGGCTCACCCGGCCTCGCGCAGGTCTGCTGCGCTGGGTTCGAGCCCGCGCAGGGTGAACACCTGGTTCGCCATTGCCGCCTTCACCAGCGCCTGCGCCGTGGTGCCCGCGCCAAGCGCCTCGCGGGCATTGCGCAGGTGTTTCTCCACCGTCCCCGGGCTGACTCCGAGAATCAGGGCGGCTTCCTGCATGGTCTTGCCGTCGGCGACCCACTCCAGCACCTCGCGCTGGCGCCGCGTCAGGCGACGGCCGTTGGGGCAGGGCAGGCGGGTGAACTTCAGATGCGCAACATTGTTGAGAAGCACGATGGTCTCGCCCTCGCGTGCCCAGAGCGTTTCCACCTCGGCCTGGGTCATGCCCGCCCGGGCGCAAAGCGAGACGACCCCGCCGAAGCGCGGCGACACCTCGCGGAAGCTGATCGAGTAGCCCGCGACCACACCCAGGCGGCGGTTGAAGGCGACCACCGCGCACTCGGCCGCGCTCAGCCGCCCCTCGGCCATCCAGGCGTCGAGCAGCGCCCAACTCACCGGCCTGGTATTGGCCCGCGCCCAGGCCAGCATGGGCGCATTGCGATAAAGCCCGCGGCCGATGTAGCCCGCCAGATACTCCCGCGAATGGTTGCTCAGAACCACGGCATCGCGGATGTCGCCGGTCGATGAGGGCGTCAGGTGGCGCGTGTAGCCGTAGAGCAGGCGATCGAATCCGTAGTCCGCCATCTTCGCCACATGCAGCCGCCACGCCTCATCGAGGGTCTCGGCTTCGGTCAGTGTGCGCAGGTATCGGGTAAGTGCCGTCACGGGGAAGACACCCGCCCGGGCCAAGCGCCACCGGCGCGATGAAGCTGCGGCGGCGGAAAGGCTCGCGCGCGTGGATGTTTGACAGATGCACCTCAACCACCGGCAGCCCGGCCGATGTTATCGCATCCATCAGCGCGACAGAGGTATGGGTATAGGCACCGGCGTTGAGCACGATGCCGTCATGGATGCCACGCGCGGCGTGGATCGCGTCGATCAGCGCGCCCTCGTGGTTCGATTGCAGGCAGGTGGCGCTCGCGCCCCGCGCCTCTGCCTCGGCAATTGCCAGAGCATCGATTTCGGCGAGGGTAGTCCGGCCATAAATCTCGGGCTGACGGGTTCCCAGAAGATTGAGGTTGGGGCCGTTCAGGATCAGCAAGGATGTCATCGAGTTATTGCCCTTTTCCCGAAGCCTAGCCACTCGGGACGGGCGTGTCGATAGGGCTGTGCGGACGGAAGGACTCGGAGCCGTCGCAAACCGTATCGACGTCCAGGCGACGATGGGCGAAGCAGCGCCGCCACAACCGTCATATTTATAAAATTATGGTATTATAAGCATCTTGCGCGGCAGCCCTCGTGCACCAGGCATTCAATATATTTTACATAATCATGATTATAGGATTAATAGATCGACCGATCAGCTGTCTGCCCCGACCGGCAGGATGACCGAGAAAATGCTCCCCTCTCCAGGTGTGCTCTCGATCTGAAGCCGCCCGCGGTGGCGGTTGACGATATGCTTGACGATCGCCAGTCCCAGCCCCGTGCCGCCCATCTCGCGTGAGCGGTGGCTATCCCAGGCGCGTGAAGAACGACCTGTATACGCTTGCCGGAAAATGCGTATTTCAAAGCATTTTCGATCAGGTTGTGAAACACCTGGGCGAGCTGGTCGGCGTCGCCGACCAGCATCGCGCGATCGGCCGTGCAGCGGCAGACAAGCTCCACCCCCGCCGCCGCACAGGACGGCCGCAGCGCCGAGATGGCATTCTCCAGCACCGTCACCAGGTCGATGCGCTCGCGCGGGCGCACGCGCTCGTTAACCTCGACCCGCGTGAGCGACATCAGGTCGTTGACGAGCCGCGTCATGCGCCCCGCCTCGCGCTCCATGATGTCGAGGAAGCGGCCGCGTGCCGCGGCGTCGTCGCGCGCGGGCCCGCGCAGCGTCTCGATGAACCCCACCAGCGCGGTCAGCGGCGAGCGCAGCTCGTGGCTGACATTGGCCACGAAGTCGCGCCGCATCTGTTCGGCCTCCTCGATGTGGCTCACGTCCTCGAAACTCACCAGCACATGCGCCATGCCCCCGGCGAGCGGCACGGCGGTAACTCGGTAGACGGTCTCGTACCCCTGCCCCGCGCGCACATGACGCGCGTCGCCCCGCGTACCTCGAAGCGCCTGTTCGATGGCCTCGAGCACGGCAGGCTGGCGCAGCACGCTGACATAGGGCTGCCCCACGCCGCCGCCACCCGCCAGCTCGCGCCCGGGCGGGTTCATGTGCGCCACCCGCCCTTCGCCGTCGATCAGGATGACCGGCAGCGGCAGCGCGTCGAGCAGCGTGGCGAGTCGGATATCTTCCATCGCTATCTCTCTGGCGCGTCTCCCGCGCGGCATAGCGGGCGGCACGCCGGGCTGTAAAGTGCTCCGATGCCGTTGGCGGCCTCCGCCATGGTCGCTTTCAGCCCGCCCGGGCGCGACCCGAG
>PHEG01000163.1 GCA_002842835.1 Alphaproteobacteria bacterium HGW-Alphaproteobacteria-2
ACCGAGAATTACCTGCCGCCCGAGCCCTCGGCCTACATGGCACTCGCCGGAGCGGACGAGTCCGTGATCTCGGGCGTCGTCGCGGCGCAGTCGAACACCATCCAGTCCAGCCATGTGGCCAGTACAGATGCCACGCTGGTGGAGTTTTCCACCCCCGACGAGACCATCGCCGCCGTGCGCAACGGCGAGGCCGATGCGGTGCTGGCCGACCGCGGCTTCGTCGCGCCCATCGCGGACGAATCCGGCGGGCAGCTCGCACTGGTGGGCGAGCCGCTCTATATCGGCGGCGGCATCGGCATCGGGCTGCGCCAGTCCGACACCGAACTCCGCGCGAAGCTCGACGCCGCGATCAAGGGGATGAAGGCGGACGGCTCGCTCAACGCGCTGATCACGAAGTGGTTCCAGGACGAATTCCCGCTCTTCTGACGTGTGCCGATCGGGGGCCTGACCTGCCCCCGACCGCAACGGGTGCAAACCATGTTCGCCTTCTGCGCCGATCCAGCCGCACTGCCGCAGTGGCAGTGGTTTGCCTGCTACCTCACCTCGGGGACGCATCAGGCCTTCTACTGGTCCATTGGCGTGGTATTGCTGCTCATCGCGCTGGCCGCGCCCGCAGCACTGGCCTTCGGCTTCGCCGGAGCACTGGCGCTGCGTACACACCTTGCGCCGCTGCGCTGGCTGGGGCTCGGCTATACCTCGATGGTGCGCGGCGTACCCGACATCGTGTTCTTTCTCTTCGTGCCGATCGCGGTCGATCAGGGCATCGAGTATCTGCTCCATCACGTCGCCTGCCCCGACTGGACCGAGCCGATCCGGCCAACACGCTGCATGGCGCCATGCGAGCTGTGCCGCGCGCGCAGATGGAGACGGCCGAGGCCTACGGCATGACCCCGCGCCAGGCCTTCCGCCGGGTGATGCTGCCGCAGATGTGGGTCTATGCGCTGCCGGGGCTGTCGAACCTCTGGATGATCCTGGTGAAGGCGACGCCGCTGCTCTTCCTACTCGGCATCCGCGATATCGTCTTCTGGGCGCGCGAACTGGGCGGCGCCAAGACGACCGTCTACACCTACCCGCACCCGGACTGGCGGTTGTGGTATTTCCTCGCCGTGCTGGTCTTCTACCTGCTGCTCACCTGGGCGAGCGAGCGCGGCTTTGCCGCGCTGATGACGCGGCTCGCGCGTGGGCAGGCCACCGCAGCAGGCGAGGCGCTGCGGCGGGCGGGCACATGAGAAGCTGCGGCGCATCCTTCGATGCCTATGCGCTGCGCGCGCTGGGCAGCGATTTCGGCGAGCGGCTCTTGCCGCGCGGGCTCGACATCACGCTCTGCGACCAGATCGTGCTGATCGGCTCGGGGCTTCTGTGGAACGTCTATTTCGCGGTGCTGGCTGTAGCTGCGGGCTTCGTCTTCGCCACCGCCCTCGCCCTCGCCAAGGCCAGCCGCCACGGCTGGCTGCGCCGCCCCGCCGCGGGGTTCATCTTCGTCTTCCGCGGCTCGCCGCTCTTCATCCAGTTCTTCTTCGCCTACGAGGCGTTCGTTCTGCTGCCGCGTGCGGGGATCGAGATCGACCTGATCGTCACCACGCTCACCGCCGAGACCCGCTGGCTCACACGGGCCTGGGCGGGGGCGCTCCTCGTGCTGTGGCTCAACACATCGGCCTATTCCGCAGAGATCTTCCACGGCGCGCTGCGCTCGGTGCCCAAGGGCGATCTGGAGGCCGCCGACGCCTACGGCATGAGCGGGTTCGCGCGCTTCCGCCGCATCGTCTGGCCCACCATGCTGCGGCTTGCCTGGCCCTCCTACACCAACGAGGCGATCTTCCTGACGCATGCCACGGCACTCGTGTTCTTCTCGGGCTTTCCCGCATGGCAGCAGTCGGGCGACGCACTCTATTACGCGCGTTACTTCGCCGATCAGACCTTCAATCCCTTTGTCGCCTATCCCATCGTGGCGGCCTATTTCGTGGCGCTGACGCTGGCGATCATCATCGTCTTTGGCGCCGTCAACCGCCGCCTCAACCGCCACCTGCCCGTCGAGGCGCGCCGCCGGTTGCGGCTGCGCCCGCAATTCATCCGCTGAGGAACCCCATGAGCGCATCCGAAAAAGCCTGGCTCGATGCCCACCCGGAAATCCGCACCCTGCGCATCGCGGTGTCGGACGTGAATGGCCAGCCGCGTGGCAAGCGCGTGCCAGTGGAAACCGCGCACAAGGCGCTCGACGACGGCGCGCGCATGCCGCTCTCGGCGCTCAATGTCGATGTCTGGGGCGACGACATCGAGGACAGCCCGCTGGTCTTCGCCACCGGCGACGCCGACGGCGTGCTGCGCCCCACCGAGCGCGGCTTCGTGCCCATGCCATGGCTGGGCGCGCCCTCGGCGCTTCTGCACATGTGGATGTTCGAGGAGAACGGGCGCCCCTTCGCGGGTGATCCGCGCCAGGCGCTGGCGCGCGTGCTGGAGCGCTACAAGGCCCACGGCTGGAGGCCAGTGGTGGCCACCGAGCTGGAGTTCTACCTCGTCGATGACGGCTCGGAGCGCCCGGAGCCGCCGATCAACCCCTATTCGGGTCGCCAGATGCAGTCGCGCGATGTGCTCTCGCTCAACGGGCTCGACATCTTCGACGCCTATTTCACCGAGCTCTATGATGCCTGCGAGCAGATGGACATCCCCGCCGACAGCGCGATCAGCGAAAGCGGGCTGGGACAGTTCGAGGTCAACCTGCTGCACACCGACGACGCGATGAAGGCTGCCGACGACGCCTGGCTCTTCAAGATCGCGGTCAAGGGGCTCGCGCGCAAGCACGAGATGGCGGCGACCTTCATGGCCAAGCCCTACGAGCAGCACTCGGGCAACGGCTTCCACATGCATTTCTCGGTGATCGACGAGACCGGCGCCAACGTCTTCGACGATGGCACGGCGCAGGGCTCGGCGGTTCTGCACCATGCGGTGGCGGGCTGCCTCGCGGCAATGCAGGACAGCGCGCTCATCTTCGCGCCGCACATGAACTCCTACCGCCGCGTCATGCCCGGCGCGCACGCGCCAACGGGCGTCTGCTGGGCCTACGAGAACCGCACCGCGGCGATCCGCATCCCCGGTGGTGATCCGCGCGCGCGCCGTATCGAACACCGCGTGGCCGGCGGCGACACCAACCCCTATCTGGTGCTCGCCGCCGTCCTGGGCGCGGCGCTAGACGGCATCGAGGCCGGGGCCGAGCCGCCCGCTCCAATCACCGGCAGCGCCTATGAACTCACACTCGACCGGATGCCGTTTACCTGGCGCGAGGCGATCCACCGCTTCCAGTCCGGCGAGCGTGTCGCACGCATCTTCGAGCCGGTGATGGTGCAGAACTATCTGCGCTGCAAGCGTCAGGAACTGAAGCGCTTCGAGGACCGCTGGACGGATTTCGAATTCGCCTCATATCTCGATACGGTCTAACGGGAGAGGGAAATGTGGCGCGCGATGCTGGCCATGCTGGTGCTGACGGCCGGGGCGGCGATGGCCGATGAGCGGCTCATCGAGGATTTTGGCCCCGGTGCCGGGAACCGCTGGGAATATCTGGGCGACCCGGTAATGGGCGGCGTCTCGACGGGACAGGCAGAGTTGCGCAGCGAACCCGGGACAGGATTCATCCGCCTGACCGGCAGCGTCAGCACCGCCAACAACGGCGGCTTCATCCAGACTCGCATCGCGCTGCCCGAACCGCTGCCGGAGGGCGCGCAGGGGCTGATCTTGCAGCTGCGCGGCAACGGCGAGCGCTATTTCGTGCACCTGCGCACCCGCGCCACACGGCTGCCCTGGCAGTATTACCAGGCCGAGGTGCCGAGCGGGCCTGAATGGCAGGAGGTCCGCGTGCCCTTCTCGGCTTTCGTGCCCTCGGGGCAGCTTTTGCCCGGCATGCCCCGACCCGGGACCGTGCGCAGCATCGGCCTCGTCGCCTTCGGGCGCGATCATGCGGCGGATGTCTCTCTCGCCCGGCTCTCGTGGTACTGATCGCGTCCCTCTGGACGGCCACCGCGCGGTCAGGCTAATCTGGAGTTGAACACCCACGGGACATTCATGAAAATCGGCATCCTGCAAACCGGTCACGCTCCCGACGAGCTGATCGCGGAACATGGCGACTATCCGGCGCAGTTCCGCCGCCTGCTGGCAGGCCATGGCTTCGAATTCGACGATTACGCGGTTGTGGACGGAGAGTTTCCCGCCGACATCCATGCGGCGGATGGCTGGCTGATCACCGGCTCGCGCCACGGCGTCTACGAGGATCACCCCTGGATCCCGCCGCTTGAGGAGTTCATCCGTAGGGCGTACGTCGAGCATGTGCCGCTGGCGGGGATCTGCTTTGGCCACCAGATCATCGCGCAGGCCCTCGGTGGCAAGGCCGAGAAATTCGCGGGCGGCTGGGCCGTGGGGCCGCAGACCTACCGCCTTGCCGGGGGCGGCGAGATCACGCTCAACGCCTGGCATCAGGACCAGGTGACCAGGCGCCCCG
>PHEG01000164.1 GCA_002842835.1 Alphaproteobacteria bacterium HGW-Alphaproteobacteria-2
CGGCAGCGGCTCCTGGCTTCCGTCCTCGAACTGTTCGAACTGCATGAAGACGAGGTTCCAGATCTCGATGAAGCGGTCGCCGTCCTCGTCGGGGCTGCCCGGCGGGCCACCGGGGATGTGATCGCCGTGATCGTAGAAGATTTCCGTGCAGGGGCCGCAGGGACCGGTCGCGCCCATCGACCAGAAATTGTCCGAGGTCGGGATGCGGATGATCCGTTCGTCGGGCAGGCCCGCGTATTTTTTCCAGATCGCCGCCGCCTCGTCGTCGGTATGATAGACGGTGACCAGCAGGCGCGACTTGTCGATACCGAAATCCTTCGTCACCAGGTCCCAGGCGAAGGGGATCGCGGCCTCCTTGAAATAGTCACCGAAGCTGAAATTCCCCAGCATCTCGAAGAAGGTATGATGGCGCGCCGTGTAGCCCACATTGTCGAGGTCGTTGTGCTTGCCGCCCGCGCGCACGCATTTCTGGCTGGTCGCCGCGCGGCGATAGTCGCGGTGTTCCACCCCGGTGAAGACGTTCTTGAACTGCACCATGCCCGAGTTGGTGAACATCAGCGTCGGGTCGTTGCGCGGCACCAGCGGCGAGGAGGGAACCACCTCGTGCCCGTGGTGCTCGAAATAGTCGAGGAAGGTCGTGCGGATGTCGTTCAGGCTGGCCATGCGCGCGTGTCCCGGCAAGGAGGCAAAGGGTTTTGCGGGTGTAGCCGCCCGCCCCGGCGCTGTCCAGAAGCCGCGGGCAACACGGAAATCCTGCCCTCGGAGGGGTATTTGCGTCAGGGTGAAGCCCGGGGTGGTGACCAGACGGCCAGCAGCTATATAGGCGGGGCAGCAACAGGGCAGCGGGGCACACAATGGCCGAGTGGCAGCATGATCTGCGCCAGCGCTTTCTCAACGCGATGAGCCGCGCCGCGGCTACCGTCAGCCTGGTGACGACCGACGGGCCATCAGGGCGTGCGGGCGTCACCGTCTCGGCGATGACCTCGGTGTCGGCAGACGGTGAGGCGCCCACCATGCTCGCCTGCATCCATGCCGAGAGCGCCGCCGCGCCAGCGATCCTCGGCAACGGCTGCTTCTGCATCACCGTGCTGCGCGCCGACCAGAGCGAGATTTCGGATGTCTTTGCGCGCCGGATGGCGGCGCCCGGCGGCGACAAGTTCGCCACTGCCGCATTCGCCACCATGGCGACCGGCGCACCCTGCCTCGAGGGAGCACTCGCAGCCTTCGACTGCCGCCTCGTCTCGGGCGAGCGCGTGGGGACGCACCACCTGTTCATCGGCGAGGTTGTGGCGGTGGCAATGGGCGAAGGGCAGCCGCTGCTCTATGGCAACCGCAGCTATCTGACGGCGGCGCCCTAGCCCGCGACCGCCCGCAGCAGCCGCGCCCGGGCGGGTGGAATGGCGCGAATCTCGAGCCCGGTGAAGACATGCAGCGTGTCGAGGTCGCGATCAACCACCGCGTGGTCGGAAACCCAACCCCCCATGGCGAGGTAGCTGCGCAGAAGCGGCGGCATCCGCAGCATGGCCTGCTTCTTGTCAGGCTTGCGCAGCCTGAGCCTCCGGGCGAAGCGGAAGACGCGCGGCGCCTTCACCCGCGGCAGCCAGCGGCGCGGGCCGAGGTAACGCTCCTTCAGCAGCGCCAGTGCCTCGACATGCGCCTCGGCGTCGGCACCGAGGAAGGACGAGCAACCAAACAGCATCTGAACACCATGGGCATCGACATAAGCCGTCATCGCGCCCCAGGCGAGGCGCAGGATGTCGGGGTCGTGCGCCTCGGGGTGCAGGCAGAAGCGCCCCATCTCCACCATCGGCCCGTCGAAATCCTCGAGCCCGGAGAGTTCGTAGAACTGCGCCGAATAGCTGCGCCCGATCTCGTGGCCGTCGGCAAGATGCAGGAAGCGAAAGCAGCACACCAGCCGCCCACCCACCGCCTCCTCGATCAGCACATGGGTGCAGGCGGCGTCGAAGGCATCTGCGTCGCGGGCATCGTCGAGCATCGTGCCGCGCCCGCGGGCCGAGACGAAGGCGAGATAGCGCAGCCGCTGCGCGGCCGAGATGTCCGCCTCGGTTTCGGCGTACCGGACGGTATAGCGCGGTGTCTTGCGGAAGAACATGCTCGGGCCTCCCCTTGCCCGGGTGGCAAAGCCGGGTGCAGCTTCTAGGTGAGCTAATGCGCGCCCGATGCTATGAGAATATGACGGCGGGTGAAAATTGCAAAGGAGGCCGAAAGGCGCTCATGGCCTACGAGATAGAGAAAAGCGATGCCGAGTGGCGCTCGGCACTTGACGAGATGGCCTACCGGGTGACGCGCAAGCACGCCACCGAGCCGCCCTTCACCCATGACGCATTCCCCAAGGGGCCCGGGCAGTTTCGCTGCATCTGCTGCGATGCGCTCCTGTTCGACAAGGCCGACAAGTTCGACTCGGGCACCGGCTGGCCTTCCTTCACCAGCCCCGCCGCACCCGATGCGCTGGGCGAGCGCTCGGACCGCTCGCTCTTCATGCGCCGCACCGAAGTGCATTGCGCGCGCTGCGGCGCGCATATGGGCCATGTCTTCCCGGATGGCCCGGCGCCCACCGGCCTGCGCTACTGCATCAACGGGGTGGCGCTGCGCTTCGTGCCGGAATCAGGCTGAAGCACGAGGCTCAGGGCTGGCCGGGGCCGCCCGGGCCCGTGGCGCCGCCACCGAAGATGTCACCCGCAGTCATGCGGCCGAAGTTGCGGATGAGCTGGTCGATGAGCGCGATCTCGCCGATCCCGCTGTCGGTCACGCGCCGCGACAACTCGACAGGCTTGCCATCCTCGAGGGTGAATCGCGCGACGTTCGAAACCGTGCCTCCCTCGCCCTCGAAGGCCACCGCCACCAGCTGGCGGCGCACCTCGCGGGGGGCGCGCGCGCCATAGTGGCGGAACTGGCTGGCGACGTAATACCAGGCCGTCTCGCCCAGCAGACCGGCGGTGGTGGGCCGCCCGATTGTTTCTTCCACCGAGGCGCGGGTATCCACGCCGACCACGATCTCGGAGAGCAGGTCGTCGTCGGGGACATAGCCGTGGTTGCGGTAGCGCGCTGCGCAGGCCGCAAGTGCCGCGACCAGCATCAGCCCCAGCACCGCTCTCGATACCCGCCCCGCGATTCGACGCATCCCTGACCGCCCCGCTTGCCTGCCCCGGCCTCCTGCCCGGCCCTTGCCGCTCGGGCGAAACCCGCCTACGGCTTACAGAAGCGCGCGCGGGGGTTCAAGGCGCAAGCACCCCGCGCCGTGCCCGCCGGACCGGAGCCCGACGATGCCCGAGCCAGACCGCCCGACCTCCCGCCGCCTGCCATGGGCGCATCTGCTGACGCGCGCCGCATTTGCCCGGCGCAAGCCGCTGGAGTTCGACCTCGCCCCGGCGCCAGAGGTGCGCGCAGCACTTGCGGCCGAACTGGACCTGCTGAGGCTGCCCAAATTGCGTTTCGCGGGTCGGCTCCTGCCTGCGGACGAGGCAGACTGGCAGCTCGAAGCGAGGCTTGGCGCCAGCGTGGTGCAGCCGTGCGTGGTGAGCCTTGCGCCGGTCAAGACCCGCATCGAAGAGACGGTGACGCGGCGCTTTATGGCCGAACCGCCTATCGCGCCCGCGGGCGAGAGCCGGATGCCCGACGACGACGAAACCGAGCCGCTGCCCGCTGCGGGGCTCGATCTCGGCGCGGTCATGGCTGAGGCGCTGGCGCTGGCGCTGCCCGACTATCCGCGCGCCCCGGGCGCGGAGCTGCCGCTCGAGCCACCGCAAGGGGAAGGCGAGACAGGGCCGCTCGGCGCGCTCGCGCGGCTTGGTCCGCGCACGAAGAATTAATGCGTCCGGAGCGCAGATTCGACTTGCCAATCCGCCCAGCCTCAGTATGTTCC
>PHEG01000165.1:0-4170 GCA_002842835.1 Alphaproteobacteria bacterium HGW-Alphaproteobacteria-2
CCCCGACGCCGAAATCGCGCGGCTGCTCGAGATCATGCGCCGCCTGCGCGATCCGGCCACGGGCTGCCCCTGGGACATCGCGCAGGATTTCGCGTCGATTGCGCCCTACACCATCGAGGAGGCCCATGAGGTGGCAGACGCAATCGCGCGCGCGGCCTGGGACGAGTTGCCGGGCGAGCTGGGCGATCTGCTGTTGCAGACCGTCTATCACGCGCAGATGGCCGCCGAGCGCGGCCTCTTCGACTTCTCCGCAGTGGTGCGCGCGATCGCCGACAAGATGGTGGCGCGCCACCCGCATGTCTTCGGCGCGGAAGGCCCGGGCAAGACAGCCGCGCAGCAGACCCGCGACTGGGAGGCCATGAAGGCCGCCGAGCGCGCCGCAGCGGGCCCGCGCGGCACGCTCGACGGCGTGGCGCTGGGACTGCCCGCGCTCACCCGTGCGGTGAAGCTGCAGAAGCGCGCGGCGCGGGTAGGCTTCGACTGGCCCGAGACCGGCCCGGTGGCCGACAAGATTGCCGAGGAGGCACGCGAGCTGGCCGAGGCTCGGGTCGGGCTCGGGCCAGTCGAAGTGGCCGAGGAGTTCGGCGACCTCCTCTTCGCCATGGCCAATCTGGCCCGACACCTGGGCGTGGACCCGGAAGCCGCACTGCGCGCGGCAAATGAAAAATTCACGCGCCGGTTCAATTCTGTGGAAGAACATCTTGCAACGGAGGGTCGGCGCCCGGAGGCGGCGAGCCTCGCCGAGATGGAAGCACTCTGGCAGGCGGCAAAGGCGCAGGAGCGACACGGCAAAAAGACCGACTAAAAAGATCGCCCATTGACCGGAGTGAAAGAGTCGGGTTTAACGGACGCATCGCAATCGAAGAGGTCCGCCATGTCCTTCATCCCCCGCAGCCTGGTCGCGCTCGCCGGTCTTGCAACCGCCCTCCCCGCGCTGGCCCAGGAGGTCAATGTCTACTCCTACCGCCAGCCCGAGCTGATCGCGCCGCTGACCGAGGCGTTCACCAGGGAGACCGGCATCAAGGTGAATGTCGCGCATCTCGACAAGGGCATGGTCGAACGCCTCACCGCCGAGGGCAGCCGCTCGCCCGCCGATCTGGTCTTCACCGTCGATATCGCGCGGCTCTCGGCGGTGGTCGAGGCGGGCCACGCCGCCCCGGTGACGACCGAGGCGCTGACCGCGAACGTGCCCGAGAACTACCGCGACCCGGACGGGCAATGGTACGGGCTGACGACGCGCGCGCGCGTCGTCTACGCCGCAAAGGACCGCGTCGAGCCGGGCGAGTTGACAACCTACGAGGAGCTTGCCGACCCGAAATGGAAGGGCCGCATCTGCTCCCGCTCGGGCCTGCATCCCTACAACGTGTCGCTGGTGGCGGCGATGATCCACCACCATGGCGATGTGGCAACGCGCGCCTGGCTTCAGGGCGTGAAGGCCAACCTCGCGCGCAAGCCCCAGGGCGGCGACCGCGACCAGGCCAAGGCCGTCTGGGCAGGCGAGTGCGACAACGGCGGCACGCATGTGAACATCTCGGGCGTGGCGCTGACCAAATCCGCACCCAACCGCGAGAATGCTCTGAAGCTGATGGAGTTCCTCGTCTCGCCCCGCGCGCAGGAGATCTATGCCGAGGCCAATTTCGAATACCCGATCGCGCCGGGCACGCAGCCCAGCGCCGTCGTGCAGTCCTGGGGCAGCTTCACCCCCGACGACGTGAACCTGATGACCCTGGCCGAGTTGCGCCCCGCCGCGGTGCGCCTGATCGAGCAGGTCGATTTCGACGGCTGAGCGCCGCAACGTTCTCCTTGCAACTGGCCGGGGGCATGCCCCGGCCTTTTTGCATCCATACCTGCGAGATCGCCGCAGCCCATTGCATCCCGTCCCCGTCCGGGGGATGGAGGAAACCGCAAGGGACAGCGCCACGGGCAGTGCCGCATGGAACATCAGTCAAGACCGCTCGCCGCGGCGGCGTGGATGCTGGGCACGCTCGCCTCGTTCAGCGCCATGGCGGTGGCGGCGCGCTACGCAACGCTCGATCTCGATACCTTCGAGATCATGCTCTACCGCTCGCTCATCGGCTTTGCCGTGCTCTGCCTGATGCTGACTGCCGCCGGGCGCTGGCAGGCGGTGGGCACAGCCCGTCTGGGGCTGCACTTCCTGCGCAACCTCTTCCATTTCGGCGGCCAGAATCTGTGGCTGCTGGCGGTCTCGCTGATCCCGCTCGCGCAGGTCTTCGCGCTGGAGTTCACGGTGCCGATCTGGATCGCGCTCGCGGCCCCACTGGTTCTGGGCGAGCGGCTGACGCGCTTCCGGCTCGGCAGCGCGCTGGTGGGCTTCGTCGGCATCCTGATCGTCACGCGCCCCGATACGGCGGTGCTGGGTCTGGGGCATCTGGCGGCGCTGGCGGCCGCGGTATGCTTCGCCGGATCGGCGCTCAGCACCAAGCTGCTGACGCGCGACACCACAACCGCCTGCATCCTCTTCTGGCTTACGCTGATGCAGGCCGGCATGGGCCTTGCCTTCGCGGGATACGACGGCGAGATCGCCCTGCCGGGGCGCGCGGCGCTGCTGCCGGTGGCGGTGATCGGGCTTACCGGACTGTCGGCGCATTACTGCCTGACGAACGCGCTCGCCCGCGCGCCCGCCTCGGTGGTGATGCCGGTCGATTTCCTGCGCCTGCCGCTTATCGCCGTAGTCGGGATGCTGGTCTTCGGCGAGCCGCTCGAGGCGATGGTCTTCCTCGGCGCCGCGGTGATCTTCGGCGCCGCCTATGCCAATGTGCTGGCCGAGACGCGGCGGTTGAGAAGCCGCGCTTGACGCAACCTCCGGTCGCGTGACAAAATCGCGTGACAAAAATGTGAACACCTGACGGGCAAGCTGACGTTCGGTCAACGATTGACCAAAGGCAGTCAGGATTCCTAAACGCAAGGTCAAGTTTTTTCGGCATCAAGTAAAACCTGGGACAACCCAGGCAACCGAGGGACGGAGACAATGAAGAAGCTGATCGTCGCCCTGGCGGCCCTCGCGGCAACGGCAGGGAACTTGCAGGCTGGCTCGATCGACCGCAACTTTCTCGATACCGCGGTGTTATTCGAGAAGGGCAATGTGCTGAAATTCGGCGCCTATCACGCCAGCCCCTCGCTCAAGGGCCGTTTTCCTGCGGCGCTCGGCGGCGGCTCCACCGGCGACGGTGGCGACAGCTTCCAGAACTACAACGCCTCGATCAAGTACCAGGTGAACGACCGCATCAGCCTGGCGCTGCTTTTCGACCAGCCCTATGGCGCGGACATCGCCTTCGGCGGCAGTTTCTACAACGGCCTCGCCGCGGACTGGGAAACCAAGGCGATCACCGCGATCGGGCGCTACAAGTTCGCCAACAACGTCTCGGTCTATGCCGGTCCGCGCCTGCTGCGCACCGACGCCTCGATCTTCGTGCCGCAGAGCACGTACGAGAAGCCCGAGATCGCGCTGCGGGTGTCGCTGACCTACCAGTCCGCCGTCGACCAGAAGGTGGGCGTGGCCGAGGCCTTCAACCCGCCCGTTCTGCCGCCCGCCGTCACCCGTACCGAGGTGGAACTGCCGCAGGTCGTGCAGTTCGACTTCCAGACCGGCATCGCGCCCAAGACCCTGCTCTTCGGCATGGTGCGCTGGTCGGACTGGTCGGAATTCGGCGTGCGCACGCAGCAGTTTGGTCTCATCACCGGCCAGAAGGTGGCCGATGTGCTCGACGACATCTGGACGGTGCGTCTCGGCGTCGGCCGTCAGATCACCGACAAGCTGTCGGGCTTCGTGCGCGCCACATGGGAGCCGCAGAACAACTCCACGCTCTCGCGCGTCGCCCCCACCGACGGGCGCTTCGCGGTGGGCCTTGGCGGCAGCTACAATTTCGGCCGCGCGAAGCTGACGGTCGGGGGAGAGTACATCGACCTCGGCGGCGGCACCGACGGGGTGGCGAACTTCAAGAACAACGAGGCCTATATCCTCGCCAGTTCGATCCAGTTCACGTTCTGATCCGCCCGCAGGGGCGCGCCCGCGGCCCGGCACCCGCCGGGCCGTTTGCGTTGCGGCGCGCACGCGCCCGGGCTAAGCGGAAGTGAGTGAGCGTGGAGGGGCAGATGCTCTACGAGACAGCGGACGCGTGGCGCGGGGCAGAGCATCGCCGCGTGCTCTTC
>PHEG01000165.1:4230-8999 GCA_002842835.1 Alphaproteobacteria bacterium HGW-Alphaproteobacteria-2
CCCTTCGCCGAATACCGTCGCCGCCAGGACCAGCACCGCAGCGCCGAGATCGCGGCGCTGCTCGATACGCCCCGTTTCATCGACCGGGCCCGCGAACTCTACGGCTACCAGCACTTCGTCTGCGACTCGGGCGGGTCGATCTGCGAGGTGGTGGAGCCCGCGAACCCCGCCGACGCGGTGCTGCGCGCGCTCTCGGACAATCTGCTGCTGGTCTGGATCCGCGGCAACGAGGGCCATGCCGAGGAACTGGTGCGCCGTTTCCGCCGCGCGCCGAAGCCGATGTATTACGAACCCGCCTTCCTCGATGCGCGCTGGGCCGAGTACCGGGCGCTGAATGGCGTGGCCGAGGATGCCGTGGACCCCGACGATTTCGTCACCTGGACCTACGCGCAGGCGCTGGCCCACCGCCAGCCGCGCTATGCCGCGATGGCCGAAAACTGGGGGGTGACGGTCGATGCAGAGGAGGTGGCCGACGTCGCCAGCGAGGCCGATGTGGTCGAGATGGTCGCCCGGGCCCTTGAACGCCGCGCGGGGCTTTCGTAAGCAACGCCCCCCGGAGTGCACCCATGCCCATCACCCTGCCCGAAACCCTGCCCGCCTTCGACATTCTCGCCCGCGAGGGAGTGATGGTGATGGGCGAGACGCGCGCCGCGCGCCAGGACATCCGCCCGCTGCGGATCGGGCTGCTGAACCTGATGCCAAAGAAGATCGAGACCGAGGCGCAGTTCGCCCGGCTGATTGGCGCCACGCCGCTGCAGATCGAGTTCACGCTCATCCGCATGAGCGAGCACCAGTCGCGCCACACGCCGCGAAGCCACATGGAGGCCTTCTACCGCCCCTTCCATGACGTGAAGGGCGAGCGCTTCGACGGGCTCATCATCACCGGCGCGCCGATCGAGCATCTGCCGTTCCGGGATGTCACCTACTGGAACGAACTGACCGAGGTCTTCGCCTGGACGCAGACCAACGTGCACGCCACCTTCGGCGTCTGCTGGGGCGGCATGGCGATGATCAACCACTTCCACGGGGTGAACAAGCACATCCTCCCCGCCAAGGCCTTCGGCTGCTTCCGGCACCGCAACATGGCCCCTGCCTCGCCCTATCTGCGCGGCTTCTCGGACGATTGCGTGATCCCCGTGAGCCGCTGGACCGAGATGAAGCGCGACGAGATCAAGGCGGTGCCGGGGCTCGCCATCCTGCTCGACAGCGACGAGGTGGGCCCCTGCCTCGTCGAGGATGCGGCACATCGCGCGCTCTACATCTTCAACCATTTCGAATACGACAGCCTTACACTGAAGGGCGAATACGACCGCGACGTGGCGGCGGGCAAACCCATCAACGTGCCCTGCAACTATTACCCCGGCGACGACCCGCGCCGACCGCCGCAGAACCGCTGGCGCAGCCATGCGCATCTGCTCTACGGCAACTGGATCAACGAGATCTACCAGACCACCCCGTTCGACATGTCGCGGATTGGCACGTAGGTCGAGGGCCGCCGTTGCCGTCCGCGCAGGATTGCGCCCCGCACCCTGAGCGCCGCATACTGCCGGCAAAGGGTTCGGAGGGACGATGGAGCAGCCATTCGACGGAGCGATTTCCGCATTCTACCGCGAAGCAGCGCCGGCAGCGCTGCGCGCGTCGATCGAGGCCGCGGGCAAGGACAGCATCCTCGACCCGGACTTCCCCTATCGCGAGGAGATGAAGCGCAAGGACTACGAGCGCGAGATGGCCGCGTTGCAGATCGAGTTGGCCAAGTTCCAGCACTGGGTGCAGCAGGCGGGCGCACGTGTGGCCATGGTCTTCGAGGGGCGCGACGCGGCCGGCAAGGGCGGCGCCATCAAGCGCTTCACCGAGAACCTGAACCCGCGCGTCGCGCGCGTCGTGGCCCTGCCGAAGCCCACCGAGCGCGAGCGCGGACAATGGTATTTCCAGCGCTACATTTCGCATCTGCCCGGCGCGGGCGAGATCGTGTTCTTCGACCGCTCCTGGTACAACCGCGGCGTGGTCGAGCATGTCTTCGGTTTCTGCACGCCCGCGGAGCGCGAACTCTTCTTCCGCCAGGTCACCGGCTTCGAGGAGATGCTGGCCGAGGACGGCATCCGACTCTTCAAGCTCTGGCTCAACGTGGGTCGCGCAGAACAGCTTCGCCGCTTCCTCGCGCGCGAGGCCGACCCGCTGAAGCACTGGAAGCTCTCGCGCATCGACATCGAGGGGCTGGCGAAATGGGACGCCTATACCAACGCCATCGCCGAGACCTTCGCGCGCAGCCACCGCGCCGAGACGCCCTGGACGGTGATCCGCGCCGACTGCAAGCACCGCACGCGGCTCAATGCGATCCGCTCGGTGCTGGCGGGCAATGACTATGCACACAAGGACGCCGTGGCGCTCGGGCTGCCGGATCCGCGGGTCTGCGGCGGGCCCGAGATATGGAATGCCTGAACGCCCCTACCACCACGGCAATCTGCCCGCCGCGCTGCTGGAGGCGACGCTGGCGCTGATCGCCGAGAAGGGCCCCCAGGGTTTCACGCTCGCCGAGGCAGCAAAGCGCGCCGGGGTCTCGCCCGCCGCACCCTATCGGCATTTCACCGGCCGCGAGGCGCTGATCGCCGAGGCCGCGCGGCAGGGCTTCGAGATTTTCACCGAACGGATGGAAGCCGCCTTCGACGATGGCCGGCCCTCGGCGCTCGCCGCCTTTCTCGCCACGGGGCGGGCCTACCTGGCCTTCGCGCGTTCAAATCCGGGGCATTACGTGGCAATGTTCGAGTCAGGGATCAGTGTGAACGCCACCCCGCAGCTCGCCCATGCCGCCGAGCGGGCGACGGCGATCCTGACGCGCGCCGCCGGGGCGCTCTCGGCGCATCTGCCGCCCGAACGCCGCCCCCCCGCGGCGATGTTCGCCGCCCATGTCTGGGCGATGAGCCACGGCGTGGTCGAGCTGTTCGCCCGCGGCGCGCCCGGGGCGCGTGCGCCCTACCCCCCCGAGGCATTGCTCGAGACCGGTATCGGCATCTACCTGCGGGGACTCGGCCTGATCCCGCCCGACGCCTGAGGCGGCATCCCCGGAAAATTCCGCACCGCTCCTCTTGCGGGGCGCGCCCTGCCTCCCATTTATGTAAATGTGAATAACATTCACATAACGGAGCGACAGAGGAGACCACCCATGACCGCCATCGCCACCTGGCCCGCCGCGGCCGAAACCTGGCTCGACGCGCGCGGCAAGCCCGCGTGGATCGCCGCCATGGTGCTCGGCTTCATCCTGTTCTGGCCCGTGGGCCTCGCCCTTCTCGCCTACATGATCTGGAGCAACCGCATGTCCTGCAACGGCAAATCCTTCCGCAGCTTCCGCAGCCACGGCTTCCGCCCCTCGGGGAACACTGCCTTCGACACCTACAAGGCCGACACGCTGCGCCGCCTCGAAGAGGAACAGGCCAGCTTCGATGCCTTCCTGAAGCGATTGCGCGACTCCAGGGACAAGGCCGAGTTCGACGCCTTCCTCGAGGAACAGCGCCGGGGCGAGGACGGCCCGCGCCCGGCGGGGGCCTGAAAGGCTCGCCCGACGCAGGCACGCCGCGCGCGGCGTGCCTGAAACGTCACTCGGTAACCAGCAGCCGGTAATCGGGAGTCGTGTTGAGCGGGCAGGAATAGAGGTATTCGCCCGGCGCGAGCGTCACCTTGTAATCCTGCGTCCGCCCTTCGACGAGCCCGCCGCCGGAGACGCTGATCTTGCGCAGCTTGTGCACCGGGTTGCGCCAGTCGTAATCGGCCTCGCGCAGCCAGAAGCCAAGTTCGTAGGGCACGTCACGGTTTGTGACACGGAATACGTATTCTCCGGCCTGGAGTTCCAGCACCTGCGCCTCGGCCAGCCGTTCCGCGCGGCTCCGCCATCGCCCGAGATGCCGGGAAGAGGGCTGCCGTGGCGAACGCGGCCGCGACGATATTCCAGAGCATCGGATGGCTGCGCATCTTTTCGACCTTCCGCAAGAATGGACCGACTCCCCAACCCGACTTGCCGGTAGCGCCCGTGGAGAATTCCTCCTCGCATGTGGGGGCCGAACCCGAACCGGAAAAGACCCTGCCGCGAACCATCGGAATCGGGACTCCCGCTCACCCCTGCCCGAAGCGCTCCTTGAGTGCGGCATGCACCGCGGGCGTGACGAAAGACGAGACATCGCCGCCCAGCCGAGCGATTTCCTTCACCAGCCGCGAGGCGATGGCCTGGTTCTTGGCATCGGCCATCAAAAACACCGTCTCCACCCGATCGTCGAGCGCGCGGTTCATGCCGACCATCTGGAACTCGTATTCGAAATCGCTCACCGCGCGCAGACCGCGGATGATGACGCTCGCCCCCACATCCTGCGCGCAATGGATGAGCAGGTTCTCGAAGGGATGCACCAGCACCTCGACGCCGTTGAGCTCGATGTGGCCCAGTTCCTCCTCGATGATTGCCACGCGTTCTTCCAGCGTGAAGAGCGGACCCTTGTCGCGGTTGATCGCCACGCCGATCACCAGGCGATCCACCAGCGTGGCGGCGCGGCGGATGATGTCCACATGGCCGTGCGTCATCGGGTCGAAGGTGCCCGGATAGAGGCCGGTGCGCATGGGCCGCTCCTGTCACTGTCCGGGCGTCACGCAACGATATCGCGCGGCCGGATGCAAGGTCTTTCCCTGCGGTCAGTGCCCCATGATCATGCCTTCGAGCGCGGCGCGCTCCATCGCCAGTTCCGCAAGCCGCGCCTTCACCACGTCGCCGATCGAGATGAGCCCCATCA
>PHEG01000166.1 GCA_002842835.1 Alphaproteobacteria bacterium HGW-Alphaproteobacteria-2
GGCACTCATGCTGGGGGTCATCGCCGGGCTCTGGGGCATGCTCGTGGGCTTCTTCGGCTATGGCTACACCGTGTTCATCGACTGGTTCGGCGAGGTGCCAGACCTTGCCCGGCAGGTGGAGAACCCGGGGCTGATCCGCATTGCCTCGCTGGGCGCGCCAGTCCTGGCGATCGCGGGAGGTGCCATGGCACGCTCGCAGAACCTGGCCGCGGCCGTGCTTCTGGGCCTTTCGGCGGCGGGCATGACCTGGGCATTCGGCTTCAACGTCTTCACCATGTTCCCGATCACCATGGCCGGGCTCGGGGGTCTGCTGGCGCTGGTGGCCACGAAGCCCGATGCCGCCTGAGGCGGCCCCGCCCCTGCCGCTCGCCCGGTCGCTCTGGGATTCCGGACCGCCGCCACCCTGCCCCGCATCCTACAACATGGCCGCCGATGTGCTGGGCCGGGCCGCGCGGCTGCCGGACAAGGTCGCGCTGGCCATCGTCACACCTGAAAGTGCCGAGCGATGGAGCTTCGCGCGGCTCGAGGTGGCGGTGCGCGGCACGGCCACGGGCCTCGGGCGGCTGGGGCTTGCGCCGGGCGCGCGGGTGCTGCTGCGGCTGGGCAACACGATCGACTTCCCGGTCGCCTTCCTTGGCGCGCTGGCCGCCGGGCTGGTGCCGGTGGCCAGTTCCGCGCAACTGACCGCAGCCGAACTCGACGCCCTCTTGCCGGGTCTCGGCCCTGCACTGATCCTTGCCGCGCCCGGCATCGCGCTGCCTTCGGCGCCGCCCTGCCCGGTGCTGGATCTCGCCGATCTCGCGGCGATGCGCGATCTGCCCCCGGCCGACTACCTCATGGGCGATCCGGAGCGACCCGGCTACATCGTCTTCACCTCCGGCTCGTCGGGGCGCACGCGCGCGGTGGTCCACGCCCATCGCACCTTCCGCGCGCGGCGGATGATGTGGCAGGGCTGGTATGGGCTGGGCGAGTCCGACCGGGTGATGCACGCGGGCGCCTTCAACTGGACATGGACGCTCGGCACCGGCCTGATGGACCCATGGGCGGCGGGTGCCACGGCGATCGTGCCCGGGCCGGGCGCCGACCGGCACACCCTGCCCTTGCTGCTTGCCCGCCACGAGGCCAGCATCTTCGCCGCCGTGCCCGGCGTGCTGCGCCAGATCCTCGAGACCGGCGCACCGCTCGCATTGCCACGGCTGCGCCACACCCTCGCAGCGGGCGAGGCCCTGCCCCCAGCGCTCCGCGCCGCATGGGAGGCGGCGACCGGGCGGCCGGTGCACGAGGCGCTGGGCATGTCCGAGGTCTCGACCTTCGTCTCGGGCAGCCCGGCGCGGCCTGCACCCGTGGGCGCCACCGGATATCCGCAACCCGGGCGGCGCGTGGCGGTGCTGCCCGAGGACGGCGACGCGCCCCTGCCCTGCGGGATGCCCGGGATCCTTGCGGTGTCGCGCCGCGACCCTGGGCTGATGCTGGGCTACGACGGGGCGCCGGAGGAGACTGCGGCGCGCATGCGCGGCGAGTGGTTCCTGACCGGCGACATCGTGAGCATGACCGAAGACGGCGCCATCACCTATCACGGCCGCGCCGACGACATGCTGAACGCGGGCGGCTTCCGCGTCGCCCCTGCCGAGGTGGAGGCCGCGCTCGGCGCGCACCCTGGCGTTTCCGAGGCGGCAGCCGTGGCGCTGCCCGTGCGCGAGGGCGTCGAGGTGATCGCCGCCTTCTACGTCGCCGCCTCACCTCTGCGTGAGGAGGAGCTTGCGGCATGGTGCGCGGCGCGGCTTGCGCGTTACAAATGCCCCCGGCTTTTCATCCGCGCGCAGAGCCTGCCGCGCGGGGCGAACGGCAAACTGCTGCGCCGGGTTCTGCGCGCGGGCTGGGCAGAGCAACGGCAGGGAGATACCGCATGATCACGCTCGACATCCTCTCCGATCCGATCTGCCCCTGGTGCCTGATCGGCAAGACGCTGCTCGACCGGGCGGTGGCCCGTCATCCCGACCAGCCCTTCGCCATCGCCTGGCACCCCTTCATGCTGAACCCCGACATGCCACCCGAGGGCGTGGACCGTCGCGCCTATCTGGAAGCGAAGTTCGGCGGCCCCGCGGGCGCCGCGCGTGTCTACGGCCGGATCGCCGAGTTCGCCCGCGAGGCGGGGGTGGAAATCGACTTCGACACCATCGCGCGCACGCCCTCGACCGTGGATGCGCATCGTCTGATCCACTGGGCAGGACTCGAGGGGCGTCAGGGCGCGGTGGTGGACGCGCTTTTCCGCGCCTATTTCCGCGAGGGCCGCGACATCGGAGACAAGGCGGTGCTGGCCGAGATCGCCGGCGAGGCAGGCATGGACGCGCAGATGACGGCTACCCTGCTCGCGGGCGAGGCCGACGTGGCCGAGATCCGCGCACGGGATGCCGATGCCCGCGCCCGCGGCGTCAACGGCGTGCCGACCTTCGTCGTCGCCGGGCAATATGTGCTGAGCGGCGCGCAGCCGACCGATACCTGGGAAAAGGTCATCGAGGAACTGAGCCGCGTCGGCACGGAGGCTTGATCTAGATCATTGCGCTGACAACGAATCGGTTTCATTCTTGCTTCAGGCCCGGGCCGCGCGCCCGGCATGGCGAGGAGAAGCACATGATCAGCCTCAAGAAACTGGAACGTCACCAGGGCCTGGTGCAGGCCATGGCGCAGACCCGCGGCGTCGATCTCGCCGGAGCGCTGACGACCGGCGATCTCTCGGCGACGGACCTGCGAAGCGCGGTGTTCCGCTGCACCGCCTGCAGCGACCCGGACGCCTGCGAGGAATGGCTCGCCCGGCATCCCGACGGGGCCGACCACACGCCGCCCTATTGCCGCAACGCGGACACGCTGGCCCGACTCGCCGAGGACTGAGAGCGCCTCGGCGCGTTACTCCACCATTTCGGTGTGAATGCAGGCCACGCTCTCCAGCGTGCGATGCACCGGGCAGCGGTCGGCAATCTCCCTCAGCCGCGCGCGCTGCTCCACGTCGAGGTCGCCTTCCAGCCGGATGCGGCGGGTGAAGCTGTCCACCTTTTCCTCGCCGGTATTCACCGAGCAGTCCTGCGCGTGCACCTTGTCGTGCGTCACGTCCACCTGCACGCCCGAGAGCGGCCAGCCCTTGCGGCGGGCATACATGCGGATCGTCATCGAGGTGCAGGCGCCGAGCCCCGCCGAGACGAGTTGATAGGGCGTGAGGCCGCGGTTGGTGCCTCCATAGGCCTCCGGCTCGTCGGCCAGCAGGTGATGGCGCGGCCCGGCGGCGATATCCTGCAGGAAACCCTCCGGATCGGACTCGCGCACGCGGATCACACCTTCGGGCGCGCCCGGCGGCGGCGCGGGATGGCGCAGGTCGAGATAGCGCCTGACCCAGGCGGCGATCACGCCCGCGGCGTATTCGGCATCCTCGGCGCTGCTGATCAGGTGATCGGCATCGTCGAGCGTGACGAAGCTCTTGGGGTGTTTCGCGGCCTTGAAGATCTCGGCCGCGTTCTCGATGCCCACCACCGCGTCGCGCGGCGCGTGCAGGATCAGCAGCGCGCGGCCCAGCGCGGCGATCTTCGGCGCCAGTCTCTCGGCCTTCACATCCTCCACGAAACCCTTGCCGATGCGCAGCATGCGCCCTGCCAGCTTCACCTCGGCCGCGCCCTCCGCCGAGATCTTCTCCAGCGCGCCCTTGAAATTGTGCGTCACATGCCCCGGGTCGAAGGGGGCGGCGATGGCAACCACGGCCTTCAGGCTGTCGATGCGCCCCGCCGCCGCCAGCACCGCCGCACCGCCGAGCGAATGGCCGATGATCAGCCCCGGCGCCAGCACCAGGTCCTCGACATTGGTGGCGAAGGTGGTGTTCTCGAACTCGCCCCCCGAATGGCCGAGCCCGGTGAAGTCAAAGCGCAGCACCGCGATCCCCATCGCCGCCAGCCGCCGCGAGATGCGCCGCGCCGCCGGGATGTCCTTGCCGCAGGTGAAACAGTGCGCGAAGAGCGCCGTGCCGCGAAGCGCGCCGTCGGGCAGGTCGAGCCGCCCGGCCAGTTCGCTGCCGTCATGGCCCTCGAAGGTGAATTTTTCCGTCGGCATCCCCCGCTCCGTTCCGGTGACGGGCAGAGCATGGGCGTGCCGCGCCCGGGCCGCAACCGGCCCACGACGCCCCACACGGGAAGGTGAGAGGCTGAAACATTCTCCCCTTGCCGGGCGGCGGCGCGACGACGAAACTGCGGGGCATGGAGCCGATCCTGCACAACCGCCTGCCTGTCGCCGCCTGGGCCGACCCGCGCACTGCGCGGCTGCCCGGCATCCAGCCGCTGGTGCGCGCCGACTGGCTGCTGGTGGACGAGGCCTACGCCCCGCAGATGGCGCTGCGCGACCGGCTGATCGCCGAACACCCGGACGAGGTTCACGCCCTGCTGCCGGGCGCGGAAGACGCGGCGGCGGAACTGCTGGAGACGGTACTGGGCGATCTGGCGGCGCGCGAGGGTTTCGCCGTGGGCGCAGACTCCGCGCGCCGCCCCGACGGGGTGGAGGTGGTGCTTGACCGCAGCGCGCCGCTGCTCACTCTGGGGCGCCTGGTGCAGGCTGATTTCTGCCTGATGGAGCGCCCGGAGGGTGCCACCGAACATGTGCTGACCGGCGCGATCCTCTGTTTTCCCTCGAGTTGGACCCTGGCGCAGAAGCTGGGCCGCCCGCTGGGCGCCATCCACGCGCCCGTGGCGCGCTACGACGCGGAGATCGCCCGCCGCGTGCAGCGGCTCTTCGACGCCATCCGCCCCGAGGCGCCGCTCTGGCGCGTGAACGCGCTCCACTACCTCGACCCCGCGCTCTACCAGCCGCGCCGCGAATACGAGGAGAAGCGCAAGGGCGGCACCCGCTCGCCGTTCCTGCGCGCCGAGCGGCAGGCGCTGCTGCGCCTGCCC
>PHEG01000640.1 GCA_002842835.1 Alphaproteobacteria bacterium HGW-Alphaproteobacteria-2
CGGATTGGTTACCGCCTGACCTGGTCCGATACGGGATTGCCTCTCTCTAAGAACGGATATGTTTCCCAACGTACTCCGAGGGTTTCCCTATCATTGGCCGCTGCCATCTCCAGCGTACTGCACAGGCAGTCTGATCTGCCGAATTACGCTGGCAGCGGCGTCTTGCGAGCGATGTCCCAGATGAAGCCGGCGAGTTCACGCGCGATAGCAGCGAGCACTCGAGGCTGAGGTTTCCCTGTGTTTGACAGATGGCGGAACCGCTTGCAAAGCCGCGTTTGTGCCTTCCAGCCGATGTCCTTGATCTCCTGCGGCAGCTCTGCTGAGCGTTTCAGATACGGTTGCCCTTCTTTTGGCGGGTGGCGATAGGACCATCCGGCTTCGACCAGCATGGTGCGCGCCAGAGCGTTTCCGGTCTTCGTGAGCCGCCCCCGGCGCGTTGTGCTACCGCTGGAATGCTCGCTGGGCACCAGCCCAAGCCACGCCATCAACTGGCGCGGGTTTTCAAAGCGCGTGATATCGCCGATCTCTGCGACCACCGTCGCCGCGATGATCGTATTCACGCCGCGCAACGCGCGCAGGGCATCCGGCCTGATCAACGGCGCGCTTCAGTTCCTCGAAAGCCAGTTGCTGATGATCAAAGCGAAAGCGTCGCAACTCGGCGAGCCATCGGCGGTGGCGCTTTGTCCAGTAGCTGCCATTCTCGTATCGCAACCCATGCCGAAGCAGGAAGCTGAGCAGTTGCTGCTTGGCTACCTTCACGGCATCCATCGCCTGCTTGCGAGTGCGGATCAGGTCGCGCATGGCTTCCTGCTCCTCATCAGGCGTCCAGATCGGTGTCAGTTCCCCTGCACGCCACAGCCGTGCAAGCATTTCAGCGTCCCGACGGTCCGTCTTCACACGATCCCCAGCCTTGCGGGGGATCATCGCGGGCGCAACAACGGCGCATTCAAAGCCGAGTTTCGTGAGAAGCCGATGCAGGCCATACCCACAGGGACCCGCCTCGTAGCAAAAGCTCGGTGTGTTGCCTGCAGCCGCAAGCTGCTTGGTCAGCCGCAAAACAGAATCGGCAGTAT
>PHEG01000004.1 GCA_002842835.1 Alphaproteobacteria bacterium HGW-Alphaproteobacteria-2
CCATCTCTTGGGCATGATCCCCTACGGCCCGGTGCCGCACGAGGAGATCGCCCTGCCCGAACGCATCTACAACCAGAACTACGAGCGCGCCGTGCTGCCTCCCGAACTTTACGTGCCGCAGAAATACTGACGGCTCAGAGCACCGCGTCGAGCGCGGCGATGGCCTGCGCCACCTCCGCTTCGGAGGTGTAGTGGGTGAGCGAGAGGCGCAGCACGCCGTGCTCTGGTTCCACCCCCAGCGCGCGCAGGGGCCGCACCGCGTAGAAATGCCCGCCCCCCGCGATGATGCCCTGTCCGGCCAGCGCCTCGGCCAGTTCGGCCCCGGGCCGCTCGTGCACCATGGCAAGCGTGGGCGCGCGCACTGTCGCGTCGCGCGAGCCAATCAGCCGCAGGTCGTTGCGCCCGGCCATGTAGTCGAGCAGCGGCGCCACCAGCGCCACCTCGCGCGCGCGTATCAGATCGTGCACCGCACGGCCCTTCGCCGCCGGGCTCTCCAGCCCGTCGCAGTGGTGCATGTGCAGCGCGTCGATGTAATCGGCCATGCCCGCGCAGGCCGCCACCTGCGCATGATCGGGACCGGCGGGCGTGAAGCGCTTGTAGAGTATTCCGGCGTTGAAGAAATGCCCCTGCTCGGGCAGCCTCTCGCCCAGCTCGCGGCGGATCGTCATCAGCCCCTGATGGGGCCCGTAGGTCTTGTAGGCCGAGAACAGGTAGATGTCGGTCCCCAACGCGCCGACATCGGGCAGCCCGTGCGGCGCGTAGCTGACGCCATCGACACAGGACACCGCCCCGGCGGCACGCACCATCGCACAGATATCGGCCACCGGATTGATCTCGGCCACCACGTTGGAACAATGCGGGAAGGCGACAAGGCGCACGCGATCGTCCAGCAGGTCGGCCAGCCGGGCCGGGTCCAGATGCCCGGTCTCAGGGTCCATCCGCCACTCGCGGATCTCGATGCCCTCGGCCGCCAGCCGCCGCCAGGGGCCGGAATTGGCCTCGTGGTCCTGATCGGTGACGACGATGGCCTCGCCGGGGCGCAGGCTCTGTCGGAAGGCCTGCGCCAGGACATAGCTGTTCTGCGTCGTGGACGGCCCGAAGCAGAGCTCGTCCGTCTCAATGCCGAGGATCGCGGCCAGCCGCGCGCGCGCCTCATCCATCTCCTCGCCGCCCAGACGGCTCGGCTCGGCGGGGCCGTAGGGCTGCACCTTGCGCTCGCGGTAGAAGCGCGTCAGCCGGTCGATGACGAAGCGGCAGGCATAGGAGCCGCCCGCGTTCTCGAAATGCGCGATCCCTGAGCATCGGGGCCTCCGTGGTGCTGGCGGGCGCAGACTAGGGGGCGGAAACGGCGGAGGCAACGGCAGCCGCCATGGAACGCCCGATGCGGCTGGAGGCACCCCGGATCACGCCTGAAGCTGGTGGAGGTCTGGAGCGGGTGAAGGGATCATAACAAACTACTATAAATAAACAACATTTTTTGCTACAATAGCCCACACAGAACCTACACAGGTACGGCATATCAAACACTTACGCCGCTATTCTGCACGGTTTCTGCACAGTGGGAAGCGAAGAAATGAGTTTTATCCTCGACAAAGAGCAGATCAAGCCGGGCCTTATCATCTTCCGGCGCGGTGATGTCGGGCACGACAATTATTACTGCCGGATCAGAATCCAGAACGAAGACCGCTACAAGACCATCTCGCTGCGCACGGCAGACCGGCAGACGGCGCGCGACCGCGCCATGGACGAGGATGCCGACATCCGTTTTCGAGTGAAGCACGATGTTCCCGTATTCAATCGCCCCTTCTCGCAAGTTGCGGAGGAATACGCCGAAGCGCAGCAGCGGCGCGCCAATGCAGGCGAAGTCAGTCAGGCGCGCGCCAGAAACGTCAAAAGCAAGGTTGATGGACCGCTGAACGCCTATGTCGGCAGCACGCAGGTTCATCTGATTACTCAGGATCGCTGGTCGGAATATCCGCTGTGGCGGCGGGAGAACGGCACGGGACGCCGTAACAGCATCATCAGCGATTCCACCATCCGCATCGAAATGAGCATTTTCGCAGCCATCATGAATTATGCCATCGGCAAGCGATACGTGCCCGCACATCATCGCTTTGAGGGTATGCCGAAGCTCAAATCGAACCGGCGCGACGAGTTCACGCTGGAGGAATATCGCAAACTGCACACCAAAGGCCGTAAGTGGATGCGGGAAGCGACCACGCCGCAGGGCGTTTGGTATCGGCAGATATGCTACAATTTCATTCTCATCATGTGCAACACAGGGATGCGCCCGCCCGAAGCGAAGAATCTGCGCTGGCGGGACATCACGACCGCCAAGGACAAGGATGGGCAAGAAATCCTTGTCCTCTATGTTCAAGGCAAGGGCAAAACCCGCAAGTTGATCGCCCCAACCAGTGTCGGGAAATATCTCGACCGTGTTCGTGAGCTTTCCAAGGCGACCAAGCCCGACGATCCCGTGTTTACGATTATCAACGGCAAGCCAGCAAAATGGCTCTATCGTGATACCGTCGAAGAACTATTGAAATACACCGAGCTTCGCGACGGCCCGAGCGGCATTCCCCGCACGACCTATTGCTTCCGCCATACCTACGCCACGCTCCGGCTGTCCGCCGGGGTGGATGTCTATATCCTCGCCCAGCAGATGGGCACCTCCGTCAAAATGATCGAACAACACTATGGGCATGTGAACACCATCAAACACGCCGACCGCGTGTTGATGGGTATCGGCGGATGGGATGCGATGCACACCGAAATGAACGCTGAGATCGACGCGTTGGAAGCCAAGGCAAAAGAGGTGCAGTCCGTCAAAGCGAAGCAGACGGACAAGCCGCGCAGCCCCAAACGCTAGCGCGCATCGCACCAGCCATCGAGTTCGATGGCCGATGCAACACAGCTATGCGTTTCCGCCGAATTTCACGACGCGCCGCTGGCGCTCCCCGGTCGTGGAATCCGGCCAAGCGGGCATGGGAAAAAGGTGCGCTGAGCTTCAAGCACCCCCATGATCGCGTCTTTCCGCAAAGCCGTTGCCTCAGCCGCTGGCGAACCAGAGGCAATGGATAGCGGAGCCTGCCTTTATGCAGGCCATCGCCCCTTATCTCAAAACGCGGCAGCTTCTTGGGCCGCGATGTTGGATGCGCGTGTTCACCTTATCGGGTGAATTTGCGCTCCTGTTCCGCAGCGACGGTTTGCTGCTTCTCGTTCAACTCACGCCGAAGATCACTGGCGTTCTGGTGGTCGCGGATATAGCGGTCGCGCTCTTGATCGTGGCGACGCTCCAATTCCCGATGCTCGTTCTGAAAGTCAACGTAGATACTTGCATCGGCTTTGGACGTTTTTAGCGCTTGCCTGTGCTGTTCGATCAGGGCGGCAGTTTCCTTGCCCTGCCGAACGTCAAGGGCAATGAGCAGCTTTTGAAGCTCGGGTTCCGTTGCGAATATCTGTTTCAAGACTTCGAGCCGTTTGACTTCATGATCGGTGAACATGCCGTCCTTGTTCACGATACGGAGATATTCAGCGTGGAACGTGAGTATCTCGGAATCGAGGGTCATGCCGCGTCCTTCGCGTACAGGTTTCTATGACGAAGCTTGTATCATGAAGCGTGAGCAGACTGAAAAGGCCGCGATTGCGCCGCGCCCCGAAGGCGGGGGATTACATCCCCGGCCCTTTCAGACGGCGTGTGATAATCGCGCGGTTGATGTTTTCCAAGGACCCCAGCGCGTTTGCGCGTTCCGTGGTGTGTTCTTCCGTCTGCGCCAGCTTCTGGCTGACCGTGAAAAACTTGGATTGCAGAACGCTTTCGGGTTGTTGATCCAATTCGTTGGCGGTGATGAGACGCATGATTTTTCTCCTGTCCGGCGAGGCCGCAACCATCACGGCCTTTCATGCCCCGGAACAGGCACGGGATGACCGCCGCGCACCCGTAGGGCCGCAACGAAGAGAAGGAGCCGCTTGCGGCTTGCGTTGGCAATAGGGCAGCTTGTGCCAGGGTGCATGATGAAAAGGACGTGTGGGGCGGACTTGCTGGCAGGAAGCGCCTTTGCGACTCCTTCGCCAACTTTTGCTATCGACAGGTCAATGATGCGGATCGAATCCGCGTTCACGTTTCGGCGGAACGTCCTTGTGGCTGCGGCAGAGCCAACAGGAACACGGACGCCCATGCGTCGAGGCGACCTTGCCCACCGCGCGCGGTGACGGTTCAGGAGCAGACAAGCCATGCCCCCACAGGGCGACGATGCGGCGCGCCCGCGCCTTCATCCGCTCTTCATCCTGTCTGCGTCGTGCGCGCATCGGTGCGCTCCGTTCACCGTTCCAAGGGCTGCCGATAAGCGCGGGACCGGTTGCCCCGCGCCCGCCTCATAGAACATTGCAGGCACAAATCCAATGCCACCTTGCGTTTCGGGAACGGTCAGTTTTCCCCTTGTGATCCGTTTGCATCCCCCTCGGGCAGCTTGAGCCCTCTGCCATGCGCGGGCGCTTGCAACGTCAACAGGAAAATCGGTTCCCCCTGAAGGTCTCCACCCAATTTTCCGGTGTGACGCCGCGCCCTTGCGCCTGGCGCATCGAGGGCGCGCCCGATGGGGGCGATGCAAACCAAATCAGATCACAAGGGAGAAAAGAAAATGACCAAGAAATCCGAAACCAGAACACCGGCGCTTGTCGCCTGGCACGTCAAGGAGACCAAGGGCGGCGGGAAAGGCTACTGGACCCGCATCGGCGCAGCATGGCCGCATCAGAACGGCGACGGCTTCACCGTGCAGATCGACTTGATGCCGCGAGACGGCAAGATCGTCCTCTTGCCGCTGAAGGTCGACGACATGGCCGAAGGGGGGCGGCATGAGCCGGGCGCAGCGCCTTGACGCCGCGCTTCGCACTGTCCAGCGTCGCATCGACGCGCTGTTGGACAGTGAGACCGCAGGCATCACGTCCGAAACCGGCGCGGCGTTGGAGCAGATTCTCGTCGTCATTTTGCAAGCAATCCGTCGCCGGTGATGGCAGGTGTGGGATGTCCCGCCAAACCGCCCTCTATGAGAGGGCGGGTCCGGCTACAGACCCGGATCGGGGCATGTGGTGGCCCATCCGGTCGGATCGACAGCGAAGGCGCGGCCACCGCCGCCGGGATAGCGTCCCGCCGCCAGCGCCGCGCGATCGGGCACCGCGCCGCTGAAATCAGCATCCACTTCATAGACGCCGTATTCCATGCTCATCGGCGCGGCGCGGTGATAGACCGTCAGCACGAAAGGCGCGCGGCCTTCGGCGCGGGCGATCATCACCTTTTCCTGCCCCATCGACGCGCCCGGATATTGCGGACAGCCGAGGGCTTCAAGCGTGACGCCGCGTATGCGCAGCGCCTGAATGAGATCGTAATACCCTTCCGCGCCTTGCTTCATCCAGCGAAAGGCGAGCTTCCCGCTGGCGGGCAGTGTCACGGCAAGATCGTCCAGCTTGCCTTCGGTTGCGGACGACCATTGCACGGCGGGAAGGCCCGCGCGCACATCCGCAACCGCGCCGCCCGTTTCGGGCGCGAGCGCCAGCAGGGCATCGGCCATCGGCGCGGCATTGCCCGCCCAGCGCCACTTCACGCCGCAATCATAGCCGCCTTCCGACGTGCAACGGGCAAGAAAGGCGGCTTCATCTTCCACGGGCGCAGGATCGGCCGCCGCCGCGCCGCACCCGGAAATCAACAGGCCGAGCGCGGCCGCGACTGTGGCTTTCATCATCATCATTCCCCCACTATCCGGTCACCGTTATCGTGGTCAGCTTCTCCCGCTCAACCTCGATCACCTTGCCAAGGTCAGCGGCCAAGGCGCGCGCGCAATCTTCCGTCAGGCCGCCGCTCAAGACAACTTCGCCGCTTTCCCGGCGTGTGCGCAGACGCACGAGATAGGATCGCTCGATCATGCGTCTGTTCAGCACACGTGAGAACATGGCCGACGTGGACTTGCTGCCATAGATCAGCCCGCCATCGGGCGTTCTGTGAACAACTTGCGCGGGCTCGTCGGCATTGATCCGGCTTCCCCGCCGGACATTGATGTCCGCGATATCTCCGATCGGCCAGGACTTGTTGCCGCTTCGGACCGCGCCATCCGATATGGTCATCGTGGCCGGTTGCCGATAGCGCGCACCGATCGGGAAGGCGAGCAATCCCATGGCCAGCGGGATCAGCCCGAAGGCGGCGATGATTTCAAGGGTGCTGACGTTGACGAGCATGATCACGCCAACCGCAATCGCCGCCAGCGCCGCACGCGAAGGGCGCGCAGGCGTGACATCGAAAACCGTCTTGCCGTCCGGTTCGGACCGGCGAAACCGGCTTCGGCTCGGATTGCCGAGTGTCTGAATAAGCCCCAGGAATCCGAGTTGCCTCGCGAAGAAAAAACCCGCCGCTCCAAGCACGACAAGAAGAACGAGACCCATGCTCATCGGCCACGGCTCACCGCAGCGGGCCAGGCGGGCGCTGTCATGCGCAAACCCCGACCATCAAAACCAAACATCCCGTATCACAATCCTTCATACTCGGGTGTTTCTGGCATGGCCATGATTGCGCTCGCGGCGCGCACCAGCCCGAAGATAACGACAGCAATGACCCCGGCATCCATATGCCTGTTATCCTTTTCACGGGCGCTTAAGTCCAAAATCGAATTAGTCCAAAACGGGATTAGCGCCAAGAGGTATTTTCCTCTTGGGGCCGGTGTGACCAAAAGCCTACGAACAGAAAGCCATATCGCCCTGACGGCGGCATTGACCGCCGCGCGCCGGGACAGCGGCCTGACGCAACAAGAACTCGCGGCGCGGCTTGGCCGCTCGCAATCTTTTGTCGCCAAGATCGAACTTGGTGAACGGCGGGTCGAGGTGGTGGAACTGGTCGAAATCGCCCGGATACTCGACGTGCCGACCGCGCGCCTTATCGCGCCCGTAGAGGCGGTGCTGCAAAGAGGCTCTTGAGCCCGCTACGCCGTGGCGGGCGGGCGTTGTCATGCCGCAACCCCCGACCGTCAAAACAATAGTCCATGATAGACCCCCCTATCCAAAGGCAACGACCGCCCACCGTGAGGCTGTCCGGTGCGTTCTGCGATATGCGCTTGTCTGATGCGGGTTTCGTCCCCTGTTCAGGGGAGAAATGCACGCTCCGTATGCAGCCCCGCCACGCTGCGGGCGATCAGCGCCACGGCTTCCGCCTGCCGGTGCGTGCCGGTTTCGTGATTGACTTCCGTCGACGTGTCGACACAATTCTCCTATGGCACAGAAAAATCAATCAAAGCGGGATCGGCAGATCGTGGGTTTTAGCCTTTCTCCCGAAATGGCGAACGCCGTTAAACTGGAAGCAGCGCAGCGGAAGCTCACGCTACGCAAACTGTTCGAGGAAATGTGGCGAGACTATTCCGAAAAGCAGAAGTGATTCCGCATCAGGGCGCGGGTTTGGTGTTTGCGATCCAATCCGTCATAGGCTGCAAATCGTGCGCCCAGAAGACCGTCAGCCCGCGATCCTGCGCGTCCAACAAGTTATGCAGCTTATAGACGCCGCTTAATACGGCACTCGGCACGACTTGGCGCAAGCCAAAATCAACCTTCCAGCTGGCGGCCTTCACGGCCGCATCGTTGTTCAGCCGCTTGACCGAATTGGTCGACGAATTGGAAACCTTGCATTCGATTGGCATCACGCGGTGATCCCAAAGCCGGACGATGATGTCGCCTTTCCGATTGCCCAAAACGCTTTCACCGCAAAACTCACCGGGTGCGGGTGCATGGGAGATGTTCGGCATTCTGCGTGCGGCGACTTCGGTGAAACCGAGTACTTTGAGCGCTTCCTTTACCATCGCTTCCTGCTGATCTTTGCCAAGGGTGCGTCGCCGCGTTTGGGTGCGACTCGCTGCCATCAACGCCGCAGATGCCATTACCGCAGCATTGCGTTCAGCTTCGGTAGGCTCGCGGTTTTCCACCACCCAAGCAAAGCGGCGGCGATCCAAGACCTGACGGACAACGCCGATCAGCCGTTGCACGTCCTCGGGCGTGCGTTCCAGATGACTTTTGCTCAGGGAACGGGCATCGGCCAGCACCTTGAGGTCATCGGCCGAGATGGGCGGACCCGCGAGATAGCGGAATGCTTCGAGCAAACGGGGATCACCCAAGACATCGAGCGCCGGGGCGTTGAGATCAGACAAGTCAATCGTCGTTTCCAGTATCTCTTCGACATAGCCCTGATATTCGTCGAAGGCTTCCAGATAGTCTTCCAAGGGCTCTTCCAAACGCTCTTTGGAAAAAGCCGCAATGGCCTTGAAAAGATCGGCTTCAAGTTGTTCGCTTGTCCAAACCGGCGGTTCAATCACAGTGTCATACCCGCAGCCAACAACGCCGGACCCGGAACAAACAACCGTTCCATTTCACGCGGTTCAAATTTTGTAAGACCGCCAGCGTAAGTCCTGCCAGATCGCTGCGAGATGTTCACTTGTAAATAGTCGACGAGAGCTTTCTTTACTTTTTCTGACAGATATTCGCGCGGGTAAAGGCCATGTGCGATATTGATGTGCCGCGCATCGGCCTTGTTGATAACGAATGCTGGCGGTCGGCGCGCCATGTATGTGGAGATGATCGGTGCCGCTTCACGCAGGCCGACAGCCCACCAAGCCTTTCGGTGGCTGGCGACATAACCCTGGTTGGCCCCCATCGCGCGGGCCACTTTCAGGAAGCGCTTTACAGCATTGCGCTCTGACGTGCCCAACTCATCGAGATCGGCCGGAAGATCGATGACACAGCGCAGCTTAGCGGCATTGGTGAGCAGCCCTTCGGCTTCCATGACTTCGCGTGCGCGCGTGATGGTTGGGAACAAGACGGAATCCGGCAGGCCGAGACTGTGTTTTCCAGCGATCCAGACACCGTTTGCTCCTGTTACCTGTCCGCGATGAACGCGGCACAATTCGCCCAATTCCACATAACCTTCGGGAGGCTTCTCGGCAGTGCGCGTCAGATATGACCAGCGGGATTCCACCGCGAGCCGGTCCCGATGGACCCGGCGGCCTTTCCCGAGCCCTTCGAGCTTTACCAGCTTCTCAACGCGCCGGAAATAGATCGACTTGGGTTGTGCGCCGATTTCAAAGGTGGTGATGGCCGCTGTGGTGGCCGCATCCGGAAATGGTTGCGCCGTGGGATCAATAACCGTCACGCTCTGCCCGCCGAGGTCGCCCAACACAAGAGAGCGCACGAGAGCGCCATAGTTCACATCCAGCCACTCGGCTGCCGTGATGAACGTCCCAAAATCCTTCGGTTTTGCGCTCCGCGCCGTGGCGAGAAAAAAGTAAACATGCAACCCGGCGAGCTTGCTGGCGCTCAGTCCCAGCTTTGACGCTTCATTGAACAGCCAATCCTTCCATGCCGGCGTGATCTGGTGATGCCGGACATAAGGGGGATTGCCGATGTAAAGCGTTTTACCGTCGATGCGCTCTGCGAACTGACGGTAATCGCCGAGCAGAACCCGTGCACGTTTTCCATGGCCGGACACGGCGAGGTTCGCGCGCGCCAGCAACGCCGCCAGCGGATCGACATCAATGCCGATCAGTTCCGCTTTCGGAAAGGCCGCCGCCGCCCGCGTCAGAAATCGCGCGGAACCAACGCCGGGGTCAACGATCCGCGCCGGGCTCTTTGCTCCCGCCCAATCCACCATCGTTTGCACGATAGGCATGGGCGTGTAAGTCGCCCCGTTTTCGCGACGTTCCTCGGACGACCGCAACGTACAGAATATCTCGCCCAGAGGATCATCCCCTGCGCGGATCAGATCCTTCAGCCGTGCGACTATCTTTTTCGGCACAGCAACGGTGGCCGCTGCTCTGCCCAACGTCCGCTCTTGCGCCGAGAGAGTGCCGACCGTTTCTGCTCCGAGCGCCAAAGCCGCTGAAACCAATTCGCGCTCGGAGGCGACGGCAGTACCGATGTCCTGCCAAAGGAGCGAAGTGCCCGACAGCGCGGGCGCAACCTGCGTCGTTTTCGTTGTCATTGCCTGCCCCCCAATGCATGTTTTGGCTGCCCATGGAGCAAACCGCCCTTGAAGGGAAGAACGCTAATTTCCCGCTCCCGCTTCCGGGTTTCGGCAATATCAAAGCTGCTCTGCATCTGCATCAGCTTGTCCATCGACACGCCGAATGCTTTTTCGAGGCGCAGCGCCATTTCGGGAGAAAGGTGGGCACGTTCATTCAGCAGTTTCGAGAGCGCTGGGCGGGTGACGCCGAGCGCCTGTGCTGCGTCCGTCACGGAAATCCCAAGCCCCCTGATAATCTCTGTTTTTACGAACCCGCCGGGATGGGCGGGCTTCTTGATCTGTTTCATGGTAGCCACGTCGCCCCTCCTTGAGACCTGAGTCGACTCATTGTGCCTTGTAACCTCACGCTTTACAAGTCCCAATGTTCCCTGTTTGTTCATAAACTCCGTTTGGCGCCAGTCATCCGTTTCGCTTCCGGAGACGCAGCCTTCAGACTTTCACAAACCGCGACCCGACCACAGCGGCGCGGGCGGTTTCGTCGCTCCACGGCAGCCGGACCACTTTTCCCTGTCCGATCCTGCCGCGCTTGCGGCGGATCATCTCGCCGGGTTTAAGCGGCGGCGGCAAGGGACGCGGCCAGTGCGGCGCGGGTTCGGCAGCGCAGGCGGCGACTTTGATATGCACCCAACCCGCGCGGTCGATCCGGAGGATTTGCCCGGTGACGCAGCGCTGGCCGATGATAACAGGTTTCTTTTTGGAGGCGCGGGCTTGCGGTTTCCAGACAGGCTCAGACCAGCGGATGACATCCGCTTCAATAAATTCTGTGCCGCAGGCCAGCCATTTCACATCTCCCCCGATCCGCAAGCACGACGGTATAAACGACGCGCTTCCTCTCTTAAGGTTGGGCCGAAAGCTGTTTTTACGCAAGTATATCGGCAATACTCGTCACTACCGGCGCGAACGCGGCGCGTTTTTGCGGTCGCGCCCCGGCATACTGCCGCATGTCTTGGGGGGAGGCTGTCATGCCCGATGACAAAAAGCCCGCTGCGGGCGATCCTGATTTTGACGCGGCGCTATCCGCATGGGAAACCGGGGCGGGCAATACGCCCGATCCTGCACCCCATCCCGCGCTGGCGCGCGTGAAGGCGCAATTCGCGGCGCATCCGGCGGTATGCGATCTGACCCGCGTGTTGGACGCGGCGCAAAACGACGTGGGCGACCCGGTGCCGGTGACGGTCAGGCTGCAACCGGGCTTGCTCGCGCTCCTGATGCATATCGAAGGCTTGGACGCCGAGCAGGCCAAGCGCGCACCGCTCTCTCAAGAGAGGGTTTTGTCTGGGCTGATCAGCAACCACCTTGAAAATCTCCTGCACACATTGGTGACAGACCCTACCCACCATCCGCATTTTGCCAAAACGTGGAACGTTCTTTGCGCACAGGCCGGGGCAGCGGCGCTATCCGTGCCTGACGGAATGCCATCGGCGGGACCAGAAAGCGACGAAGAGAGCGTTTTTTGATGAGGCGGGCACTCCGCCTCATCGTGTTCCTGGGGCTTCTCTGGGCGTCCTTTGCCCCCCTCGCTGCACAAACCCCACCCGCTGAATACACAAGTGACCTGCAGGCCGCAGCAAGGGCCTATGCCGAGATGGACCGATGGGCCATCCGCTTTCAGACCGGTCAGGCGACCGCCGCGCAGGCAGATGCCGAGCGTGACCGGCTTCTAACGCAACTTCAAAACTTCAACGCCAAGTACAGAAGCATCGGCATCCAGCCACAGTTTCAGCGGGACTATCAGGGGATCGGCGATCAGGTGCTGGACGCGGAACGCCAGCAAAGGGCCGCGACGGAAGAGGCCAATGCGCCGACATGGGGCGATGTTGCCAAAACCTATCTGATCCTGGCGGCCATCGCCGCGATCCCCATCGGGCTTGTCGCGCTGTTCCTGTGGCGCATGTATCGCGGCTTCATCGACTGGTGGCGGCCCGTTAGCAATGTGCCGCCTTTGACGGACAACTTCGGAGCCGCCAGCTATTTTGATACGATCGGCACCATGCCGACCAAAACCTGGCTCTACCGGGGCGTCTTTCTCGGCAAGAGCAGCAGTCCCGAATACGACCTGATTCCGCCCGACCGGCAGCCAGGCGCGCCAGTTTGCACCACGCCCGAAAACCATACGCTGATCGTCGCCCGCACCAGGACAGGAAAAGGGACCCGCGTTATTATCCCGACCCTTTTGCGGTATGCAGGCTCTGCCGTGGTCATCGACCCGAAGGGCGAGAACGCGGCGATCACGGCCAACCCGCGCGAATTTACAGGGCTTGCAGAGGCCGTGCATGTGCTCAACCCGTGGGGGGAGCTTGCCAGCGTCTTTGCCAAGGGCGGCATCCGCCAGGACACCTACAACCCGCTCGACGTACTCGACCGCAATGATCCGAATAGCGTGGCTGTGGCCCAATCGCTGGCCGCCGCCATCTGCCCCTCTTCTCCGGGCGACAAGGACCGCTATTGGCAAGGCTCTGCCGCCAATGTGCTGGCGGCGGTGCTTTTGTGGATCGCGGATCAACCCGGCGAGACCAAGACGCTCGCCCGCGCCCGCGAAATCATCAGTCTCAGCCGGAAGGAATTCACCGACAAATATCTGGCCCCTATGGCGGCCAGCGCCGCATTCGGCGGGGCCATCCGCGAGATGGTGAGCCCCTATCTTGACCTCGCCCAAGAGACCTATTCCGGCATCATGGCGAACCTCGGGGAGAACACCAAGTTTCTGTCCGACCCGCAGATCAAGGCGGCCACCGCCACATCGAGCTTCGCCCTGACGGACCTGATTGCGGAACGGCGCACCGTGTATCTGGTCATCCCGCCTGACCGGATCGACACGCAGCGCACCTGGCTCCGGATCATGCTGGCCGCGCTCAGCCACACTTACAGACGCGCCCCACTTGAAGGCAGGCCGCCGCATCGCTGCCTTGTCATGATCGACGAGTTTCCGGCCCTGGGACGGATCGAAGACATGCCTCGCGACATTGCGACCATGTCCGGCTACGGCATCGACTACATGCTGGTCACGCAAGGGATCGACCAGATCAGGGACCTCTACGGCCAGGCGGCAAACACCTTGCTGTCCAACTGTGCCTATAAGTGGTTTTGCAACGTCAGCGACCTCGATAGTGCCCGTTATCTTTCCGAGACGCTGGGCAAGAAGACCGTCCGGACCGTGGGCGTGTCGGAAAGCGAGAGCGGCACAGGCACGACCTACGGGGAGACGGGACGGGCGCTTCTGACCCCGGACGAAGTGATGAGCCTTGGCCGCGAAATCGCCATTGCTCTGCATCCGCTGGGCCGACCGCATTATCTGCGGCCTGTCGATTATTGGAATTTGGCCACCGCCTTCGGGCATCTTCAAAAGGAGCATCCGCAGGCTTATTGGGAGCCGCCGCTCGCCTACGACCCCAACCCCTATTACGCCCAAGAGCAGACCGGCGGGCAGAAGCAGCAAGGTGGACAAGACCCGCAGCGACAGCAGCGGCAGGGAAAAACCCCGCCGCCCAAGAGCGGCCAGATGAGCCGCGCCGAGGCGCTGGCCATCCTGGGCCTGGCCGAGGGCGCGACGGCGGAAGACATCCGCGCCGCATGGAAGCGTCTCATGCAAAAGCTGCACCCCGACACGGGCGGGTCAACGCGGCTGGCGCAAATGCTGACCGAGGCTCGCGATGTGCTGGTCGCAGGCGGATCATGAAAATGAATCCGTTGTGGACGCGCTACCTGTGGTATAATTTGCGGCGTAGATCGTGCTCGACTCGATGTGTGCCGCAAGCCTCTGGCAGGCCGCATATAGGGCGCACCATCGGCGGAAATTCTCCCGCTGCATGCGATGCTACCCCACACCGTCACGGCATCCGTGGTATTCTGGAACATGTGTTCAGAAGGTGTGCAAGCCATGGACGGACTGACCGTCCGTCCCCGCGCCCCGAAAGGGGCGCTGGCTTGGCAAGGGTGGCGCTTCGCCCTCCCGTTGCATCCCTCCAGACCATAGGAGCCTTCGTGCTCCCTTGGAACCCATGACCGGGGCTTTGCCCCCGAACCCCACCAAGGCGCATCGCCCTTGGAACCAGACGTGGGGCTATCGCGCCCCTCGACCCACGACCAGAGCTTTCGCGCTCTGGACAACGAGCAGGCGGCGTTCCTGCCCCTGCACCCTGACGAGGGGTTGCGCCCCCTCGACCACACGCAGGACACGCTGTTCCTGCATCTCAGCCGGGTTTCGTCCCGGTGACGACAATGGAGCGGCCATTGTGCCGTGCAGCAAAGGGAGGCGGCATGAAAGAAGAAGAAACGTTCGTTATCGTCGCGGACTTCACACCCGAGGAATTCGCCTATGCCCTCACGCTCGCCCGTGCCTATGGCTACGGCGAGGATGTCGGACGCTTTGCGAAAGACGTCGCCCTTGATCGTTTGCAGATCATGGAGGGGGACACATGACGGCGCATCCCCCCAAGCGCAAATCCGAGAAACGCCAGCGCACCGAAACGATTTATACCCGCGTGTCCAAGGAGGAAAAAGCCGCTTTCCTCGAACGCGCCGACAAGGCGGGTATGGCATCCGCCGCCTTTGCCCGCGCCATGCTTTCCGGCAAGGCAGGCCCCCGCGCACAGCGGCGCGTGCCCGCCGACGCGCAGGCCATGCGGCAGGTGCTTGGGCATCTCGGCAAGACCGGCAGCAATCTCAACCAGATTGCCCGCTACCTGCATACGGGCGGCATCCCCGAAACTGTCCTGCCGGACATTCGCGAAGCGCTGTCCGATCTCGCCCGCCTACGCGGGCTGATCTACGCGGCGCTTGGCAAAGACCCCGACCACGCGCGCCCCGCCGATCCGGTTGCGCCTTCGGCCGCGAAGACCCCGCCACCGCGAAACGGGAAAATCATCCCGCCGCCGGGCGGGTGAGGCCCCGCATGAAAGTTATCGCATGATCGTGAAGGGGGGATCACGCGCCGGACCGGGCCAGCTTGCCGCACACCTGATGCGCACGGATACGAACGAGCGCATCGACGTGCTGGAAAGCGACTCTCCTTACGACCTTCATGCAACCTTCCGCGACTGGCAAACCCTTTGCGAAGGCACACGCGGCGGCAAGAGGGGACTTTATCACGTCAACATCGATCCCGACGCCCGCTATGACATGACGCCCACCCAATGGGCGCGCGCGGTCGAGGTGCTGGAAAAAGAGCTGGGGCTGGACGGCCAGCCGCGCGTCGTGGTGATGCACGAGAAGAAAGGCCGACAACATATCCATGTTGTCTGGCAGCGCACCGACCTTGAGACCATGACGCTGCGCAGCGACAGCTACAATTACAACGCCCATGAACGCGCCAGCCTGCGCATGGAACAAGAGTTCGGACATGAGCATGTGCCCGGCAAGCATGCCAAACGCGACCGGGAAAAACAGCCGGAATTCCCCCGCGCGGAAGCGACCCATGCCGAATGGCAACAGGCCGAACGCGCCGCGCTGTCCGTTGACGACAGGCGGGCGCAGAACGCGGCGCTGAAAGAATCCTGCGACAACGGCGCGGCCTTTAAAGCCGCCATCGAGGAAGCAGGCTATGTCCTGGCGCGGGGCGGCAGCACGGACTTTGTGTTGGTGACAGCGGCAGGCTCCATCCTCAGCCTTCCCCGCGAACTAAAAATGAAGGCCGCCGACGTGCGCGCCTTCATGGCGGACGTGGATCATGCGGCGCTGCCCACCGCCGCCGAAGCCAGAGCCATGCAGCGGGCGCGGCCCGATGCGCAGGCATCTGAGTTCACACAAGATGCGCAGGCATCTGAATCCAAAATGGATGAGCCCGCGCCGGACGCGAACACGCCGAAGGCAGAGGAACAGGCACCGCCTGTTGCCGAAGATCTCGCCGCCGCGCCGGAAGACGCGCGCCCGCAGGATATTCCCCCCGCGCTCGATCCTGTGGTGGCGCGGGCACTTGACGACCGCCAGCAGCGGGAAGCGGCAAAGCTGGCCGAATGGCATGAAGCCGAAGCCCGCCAGATGGAGCATGTGCTGTCCGTTGAATTGCAGGAAAAGCAGGATCATCAAACCGCGCTGCATACCGCCGCGCGCGCGCGTTGGCAGCGCGAACAGAAGCTGACGGGCATCGACGGCTTTATCAACGCCCTGCAAAATCGTCTCAATCCCGGACGCGGCGCGGAACAGCGCGCCGCCCGTGACAAGGCGTGGCGGCAGCTTCGCGCGCAGCAGGCGCGGGAGCGGCAGGATATGAAGGTGCTGTGGGAACAGACACAGGCCGAACAGATGGACGAATTGCGGGAACGCCATGCGCAGCAACAGCGTGAACAGGCCACACAGTTTGAAGCGGAACGGCAGCGCTACACCGAAGACGCCGAGCGCGCCGCCGAGATGCGCAGACGCATCGAGGAAGACCGGCAGATCGAGGAACGCCGCAAGGCAGAACATCGGCAAGAACGGCGGGACAGCGGCCCGCCGGGGCGCACAAAGTAAGCGGCTCGCGTTTCTGGCAACAAGAACCGGGCCGCACAGAAGGACAACAGGTTGCCAGCAACGACGAAGCCGAAGACGATCTCGACGCGCCGCCCGAGCTGACGCCCGGCTTCATGCCGTCGTTCCGCCGCGTGATCTCCCGCTTCATGAAACCCGCCAAGCGCCGCCGCAAACAACGCCGAAAAAAGCGCGGCCTGCGCGCGCTCCTCTCGCGGTTCATGACCACATCAAAGTTTATGCAGCCGCCATCCTCTTCCGCGCCATCCGCTGCATCATCCTTACCGCCACCGGAGCCGCCGAAAACAACACCGCCACCGCTGAAACCGAGATTCAAAGATAGGTCGGGGCCGAAGCTGTAGCGAGAAAGCTGGCGCGTGGTGATCGCGAGATTGATCCACTCGACAGGCGCGATACGTGGACGCGCGGCACTACTTGCAATATCCCAATGATTATAGAAAACAATTTATGATTGTTTTCTTATACAATACTGTGAGAGTATTTCTGGTCGAATAAATTTAGAAATAGTAAGTGAAGAACATATTTAGGAAGCATAAGGACTTGTGGATCATTTTTGGCGCTATTGCGCTACTGATTCTATTCTACGTGTACGTGCAGAGCGCTTGGGTTTCTGGACCGTGGCCAGAAACAACACCGGAAGAGCGCGCATATCACCAGAAGCAGGTGGATGAATATCAAAGAGAGCAGCAAAGGTTGACAGAAGTAGAATAAATGGGAAAAATATTTAAGATAATTAAAGAGAATATCATTCTCACAATAACATTCATTATAATCATGTGTTTCGTTCTTGCCTGGACGACCGTGAGGTATTTTGGGTATTCTACACCGATTACCGCATCGAACGAGAAAGAGAAGGCTCGTTTTGAGAAAAGAGCAAAAGAGCGGGAGAACGAGAAGCAAATACTGAAAGATATAGAATAAATATTTGAGGGGATTCAATGTCGATCAATTATCAATATCTTCTAGATATTTCAGATAACTATAAGGCAATTCTATTTGGCGGATGGGGTGTTAATGAATTGCAATATACGTTCTTATCAACCAGGCCGAGCTATTACCCGTTCTGGGAGCCTGGGGAGGTAGATTCCTACGACCTGTCCCAGTTGGAGTTTCGGGATGCGCAAAAGCAAGCGACCCAATTTATTCTAGACGATGTGCAGACTGGTAACACATACGCCTATGCCGCCGATTATCGTGTTTCCTTTTCCGACGTTGCAGATATAGATTTTTCAGAAAAGGTTCAGTCTTTGGTCGATCCTGATGATGTTGGAGAGATTACATACCTTAATGCGAATCTCGAGGATGATAGATGGGGTCTTGCGTCAACCATGCCGACATCTTTGGATATTTCCGGAGATGTATTTATCTGGCTTGAAGACGCGAATGTTGACCAAGAATTGTACTTGGGGGGTGTGGGTTTCTGGGTGTTACTCCATGAAACATCACACGCTGTCGCAGGCTTGGATGATATTGGTATTACCTTTCGGCTTTCTGCCGGAGAGATGTATGACGACCATAGATATACCGTTATGTCCTATAGTGAGCAGCCAGGTACTGTGGATGGTCTCCGCGAGACGGATGTTACCGACCATGCTGATGGTTTCCAGGTAATGCCCTATGGGCTTCAACTGCTCGACATTGCAGCCATGCAGGAAGAGTTTGAAAGCCGCAATTACACAACCCGCGACGGCAACACTGTTTATAGCGCTGGGACGTTGCAGGATGGGTTTCGCGGGTTTGCCCCGCTCGGCATAGACAAGCCATTCATCTATACAATCTGGGACGGCAAAGGCATCGACAACATCGATGCGTCCGGGTTTTCCGTCAAAGCACAGATTGATCTGAGACAAGGCGCATATAGCTCCATCGGCAGATACTCCGCCTCGACATCCGACCTGTCATCCATGGCCTTCGATGATGGGAACGATGCAAATGGCGACGAAGGCAACGTGGCTATTGCCTTCTACACCGTCATCGAAAACGCCATCGGCACGGCAGGGGATGACAGCCTGATCGGCAACGCATGGAATAATGTGCTTTACGGCGGTGACGGTGCGGACCGGCTCTATGGAGACGGCGCATCCTATGACGGCGCAGCTGGTTTCCACGAAGAAGATGAATACCGCGCCTGGAACGGCACGGATAATCTGGCCCCGGACTCTGACGACAGCGGGGATGACGTTTTAATCGGCGGTGCAGGCTCGGATACCCTCTATGGTGGTCTCGGCGACGACATCCTGCACGGCGGCTTCGACAAGGACGATCTGGATACGGCCCGCCCCGGTTGGGATGCGGCCAGTCAGTTTTCCAGCCTGACGGACCTACCTGTTTCTTTCACGTATGATGGCTATGATGTCGCGGATTACTCTAAATTAGTTGGCGGTGGCATCAATGTTACGATGGCCTACAACGGAGGAACGGTTATCAAAGGTGCCGGCGGCTCTTTGGGGACAGATAATCTTTATTCTATTGAAAAAGTCATTGGTACGTCTGGTCAAGATACCATGTCTGGGTCGAGGGGTAACTTTGGTTTATATGCCACGCCGTTTGTGTATGACGGTGGAGAAGATAGCGATACATATATACTCAATCTAGCCGATACCCCTGGCTATGTCTCTATCAAGGATACCGGTTTGAAGGGTATTGATCGCCTGACAATAGAGGGGATTAACTCTGACATTACTATCGAGTATGAAATGGATGGCGACTCTGTTGTAGCTACATTTACAGACCATCCGGAAGGGCAAGCGGGATCAGTCAAGTTAGTCCTGACATTTGATCCTACAGATGTACTCGTTGAGCCAAACATCTTTCCAACGGAGAACATTCAGTTTGGAAGCGGGTCTATCATACGGACCTTAGATTTTGTCAATTGGCTGAAGACCTACCCAGCGCAAACATCCCATTCATTGTCTGATGTTTATAACGAAATTTATACTAACGGCGGCACCGGCGGCACCGGCTCCGGCGGTGGCGCTACGCCAATTTATGACCCTATTTCCGGTGAAATAGAAGGTATGACAGTGCGCCCTGATTTGGGCGGCCGTTACACGAACTTTGTTTATGCAGACGAAGTACTTCATCAGTGGCTGATCACCAGCTATTCAGGCGGCTCAGGCAGCTATACGAAGAGGTGGTTCGGTCGATCTGAACAGGTTCTGGGCGTTTTCTAAGTGGTTTTCCGCCTCGGTTATGCCGCCACCGCTTCGGGTGTCGGCAGGTTGAAGTAGGCCTGATCGGGGGTTTTGCCGTCAAGCGACGAATGAGGGCGGCGGCGGTTGTAGAAGTTCAGATACCGTTCGATCCCGGCGCGGGCTTCGGACACGCTGGCATAGGCCCGCAAGTAAACCTCTTCGTATTTGATGGTCCGCCACAGGCGCTCGACGAAGACATTGTCGCGCCAGGCCCCCTTGCCATCCATGCTGATCTTGATCTCGCGGGCGGCGAGCACCTTGATGAAGTCGATGGACGTGAACTGGCTGCCCTGATCCGTATTGAAGATCTCGGGCGTGCCGTGACGTGCCAACGCCTCCTCGACAGCTTCCATGCAGAACTCGGCCTCCAGCGTGATCGACACTCGCCATGCCAAGACGCGCCGGGTGAACCAGTCGAGCACGGCGGCCAGATAGATGAACCCGCGGGCCATGGGGATGTAGGTGATGTCCATAGCCCAGACCTGGTTGGGTCGGGTGATCGGCAGCTTTCTCAGCAGGTAGGGGTAGATCTTGTGCCCCGGCGCTGGCTTCGAGGTGTTCGGCTTCCGATAAAGCGCCTCGATGCCCATGCGCTTCATCAGCGTGGCAACATGCAGCCGCCCGACCTTGAACCCTTCCTGGACCAGCAGACCCTGCAGCATCCGGCTGCCCGCGAACGGGAATTCCATATGCAGCTTGTCGATCCGGTGCATCAGCTTCAGATCGGCCTCCGACACCGGGCGGGGTTTGTAATAAACGCTGCCCCGGCTGATCCCCAGCACGATGGCCTGGCGGCTGACGCTCAGCTTGGCGGTGGGATCGATCATTTTCTTGCGCTCGGCAACAGACCCGCCTTGCCGAGCGCGCCGGACAAAAAATCATTCTCCAGCGTCAACTCTCCGATCTTCGCATGCAGGGTCTTCACATCGATGGTCGGCTCAGGCTCTGCCTTCGGGGCTTCCCCAAACACCCCAGTCGCGCCCTCAAGCAGCTGATCGCGCCACTGCTTGATCTGGTTCGCATGAACGTCGAACTCCTGCGACAGCTCGATCATGGTCTTCTCGCCCTTGATCGCTGCTACCGCCACTTTCGCCTTGAATGCCGGGCTGTGGTTCCGGCGCGGTCGTCTTGCCATGGTATTCTCCTCGCTCGCAGCATCATGCTGCTGTTACGCGGAAAATCCACTTATCCCGGCTGTTCAGATTTTCGCAGCCACCTCTCTGACCCAAGGCCTGATCCTGAACGACAGTGACGACGCGCACAGCGGTATCTATGGCTCCGCCCAGAACGATGTCATCAACGGCAACGGTGGCAACGACGAGATACGTGGATGGAATGGCAACGACACGATCAGCGGCGGCGCAGGGGCAGACCAACTGTCTGGCAATCTGGGCGATGATACTTTCGTGTTCGAGAATGGCTTTGCCGACTGGGACGGCAGCGGTGGCTACGATCTCGTTTATGAGTATTTGAACGAAGGCTTCGATACGCTGCACTTCGGCGATGGCCTGACACCGGACGACCTTCGCATGTGGACCACATACGATGGCTACCTGCACATCCAGTCTGTCCTTAACCCGCAGGATTACGTGCGGGTGCTGGGCAGTTACGTCGCGGAAGGCACGAATGTAAACCAACGCATCGAGCAGATCACTTTCAGTGACGAAACGGTTTGGGACCTGACGCAAGGCCTGATCCTGAACGACAGTGACGACGCGCACAGCGGTATCTATGGTTCCGCCCAGAACGATGTCATCAACGGCAACGGCGGCAATGATGAGATTCGCGGCTGGAACGGCAATGACACGATCAGCGGCGGCGCAGGGGCAGACCAACTGTCTGGCAATCTGGGCGATGATACTTTCGTGTTCGAGAACGGCTTTGCCGATTGGATCGGCGGCAGCGGCCAGGATGTGGTTTATGAGTACCTGAACGAGGGTTTCGACACCCTGCACTTCGGCGACGGCCTGACCTCTGACGATCTTCGGATGTGGACGGACAGCTACGGCCACCTGCACATCCAGTCTGTTCTTGACCCGCAGGACTATGTGCAGGTGTGGGGAAGCTTCACATCTTCCGGCGTGGATGTGAACCAGCGCATCGAGCAGATCACTTTCAGTGACGAAACGGTTTGGGACCTGACCGAGGGCTTGATCCTGAACGACAGCGATGCCGCGCATGGCAGCATCTACGGTTCCGCCCAGAACGATGTCATCAACGGCAACGGGGGCAATGACGACATTCGCGGTTGGGACGGTGACGACACCATCAGCGGCGGTACGGGCAGCGATTACCTCAGCGGCGGCCTTGGAGCCGATACCTTCGTGTTCTTTGCCGATGACGTGGGCACCGGCTCGGATACACTGTGGGATTTCAGCCTGGCCGAGGGCGACAAGATCGATCTTCGCGACGTGCTGGACGCGGGCTATGACCCGATCACGGACGCGCTGGCGGATTTCGTGCAGTTCACCAACAGCGGCAGCCATTCAACGATGAGCGTGGACATGGACGGTGCGGGTACGACCTATGGCTGGTCGCAGATCGCCACGGTCTACAACCATACCAATCTTGATCCGGATGCGATGGTCACGGCGGGGCAATTGCTCGCAGCCTGATCGGGCGCGTGATTTTGCCCTATCAAGATTTGCCCTATCAAGAAAGGCGGCTTTGGCCGCCTTTCTTTGTGCCCATGTTCTTTTCAGAAAAACAGATAGAGCGTGAGTTTCGGCGCGTCCCCTTGGGCCGTGCTCTAGGCGCGGTGCGCCCGAAGCCGTGTTGCACGTCTTCGCCATGCGGTGACGATCACTCGCGCAAGATCAACGGTGCGGGCAAAGCCCGCTGATTTCTATTTCCGGCGGCCTGGCCGCCTTGTCTGTTTCGGGTCTGCGACCCCTTTGCCGTCAAGACCAAGCCCCAAGACAAGCTTGGGTGCGAAAAACGGCGGCCGTGTAGTCGCTGCGCTCCGGCCCGCGCCATCCGCCGTTTTCCGGTCTGGACGGCAAAAACCCCGCTCATTGCCGCTTGGCTAGTCGGTTGCATGCGCAACCCCTAGTCAAAGGAAAAAACAATGAGAAACAACCCAACCACCACAGAACAACCCCGCATCTATGTGGCCTGTCTTGCGGCCTACAATAACGGCTATTTGCACGGCGCATGGATTGACGCCGCGCAGGAGCCTTGGGCAATCTATGACGCCGTGCGTGTCATGCTTGCCGCGTCCCCCATCGAGGGTGCGGAAGAATGGGCAATCCATGATTATGAAGGCTTTGGCGGCATCCGTCTGTCGGAATACGCCAGCTTTGAGCGCGTCAGCGATCTTGCCGCCTTCATTGCCGAGCATGGCGAGATCGGCGCGGCCTTACTGGATTACCATTGCGGCGATCTGGACGAAGCGCGGGAGGCATTGGCTGACCGCTACCACGGCGCACATGCCAGCCTTGCCGACTACGTGCAGGAGGTGACGGAGGAAAGGACCGCGATTCCCCATGCCCTGCGCTACTATATCGACTGGCAGGCCATGGCGCGGGATGCCGAACTTAACGGCGACCTGTTCACCATCCAGACCGCACATGACGCTGTGCATGTGTTCGCGGGGTACTGACCATGGAGCAGCAACCCCAACCCCAAACCTACCATCTGACATGGCACGGCATTGAGATCGAGGCGATTTATACGCCCTGCAAATGGGGCGTGATCGCCCATCTTGAAATCCGCAGCATTGCGCCCGAACGCGCCCCTCTGCCGATCACGGAGACGGGCTACCGCTCACATTTTCACCCGTACGGCACGGTAGAAGAGAACGGCGGCGATGTGGTGGCGCAGGTTGTCGCATGGCTGGACGAGGAAGCCGCCAGCCCCGAATGGCGGCGCTACGTTGAAGCCAGCCGCCAAGGCGAATTGTTTTGAAAGGCAAGAAGGCCGCTCGCACAGAGCGGCCTTCTTGCCTTTTATCCCGCCCGACCCACCCCTAAACGGGCGGCGCAGCTTAGACCACGCCGATATTGATTGCCGCGCATCCTGCGCTGTGCGTTCCAATCTCCGCTGTGTCGCATTGGTCGGCCCCGCCACTGCCCACTTAATGCATGAACGCACCGCGCCAGAGCGGCAAGGAGGGTGCGACCTCGAATCGACCGATGAGCTGACAGGGCAAACTGTTATGGTCGGCAGGTTTGCGGGGCGTTAGAACTCACATTTTGCGCGTGTCTGCGCAGCGATTCCGCAAATCTTTCTGCACAATACCTACACAGGCCAAATCGGCCTGTTTTTACCATTATTTTTCAGGTGGTTCGACAAATCCAAAGATTTGGAGCGGGTGAAGGGAATCGAACCCTCGTCGTAAGCTTGGGAAGCTTCTGCTCTGCCATTGAGCTACACCCGCCCGACGACACCGAATACTGTTCCGGAGCCCCGCCCGCAAGGGCAAAGAGCCGCGCCGTTCAGGCTACGGCCCTCGCTTCCGCCTCGGCCTCCGCCGCCTCGTGCCAGAGTCGGCGGAGCGCGTCCCAGAGGCTCCTGCGCGATGCCTCCAGATAGAGCGTCTTGGAGTCGAGATACTGCCCCGCCACCGTCATCGTGCGGTCGGGCGGGTTGCGGTAGGCATGCGCGGCCAGCGTTCGCAGCGAGTTGACGAAGAAGAGCAGCACGCCGATGGCATACCAGAGCGCCACCACCTCCCAGCTCAGAACGCCCGACAGCGTCGCCGCCGTTACCGCTGCCGCCAGCGCGAAGGCCAACACCTCCTGCCATCGCCAGTTCGTGTCGTTGCGCAGCGCTCCGTCGGGGCGCTCGTAGCCGAGATCGATGGCCAGCGACGAGGCATGCGCCCAGACCTTGCGCCGCACCCGGGGGCTGACCCACGAGAGCGGCGCGAGGATCAGGAAGCGGACGATGAAGAAGGCGGGCAGCAGCGGCGGCAGCGCCATGTAGGCCAGGATGCCGAGCCGCCCCTGATGCACGAAGGGCAGGTATTCGCCGTCCGGCCCGGTGCCGTAGATGTCGCGCTTGTGGTGCTCGTTGTGCACCCCGTCATAGGTGAAGGACGGCGCCAGAAGCGGGATG
>PHEG01000167.1 GCA_002842835.1 Alphaproteobacteria bacterium HGW-Alphaproteobacteria-2
TCACGTTTCGGGCTGGCGCTGCGCGGCGCGCGGCAGAACGAGGGGCGGGTCATCAGTCTCGGCATCCGGCCCTACACCATCCGGCTGACGGTCTTCGTGATCTCGGGCATGGTCACGGCGCTCGCTGGCGCGCTCTATGCCGATCTCAACCGTTTCGTCAGCCCGACGATGCTGTCCTGGCAGATGTCGGGCGAGATCATGATCTTCGTCATCCTGGGGGGTGTGGGGCGGCTCTTCGGGCCGCTGGCGGGCGCGGGGCTCTTTATCCTGCTCGAACATCTGCTGGGGGGCATCTCGGACCACTGGCAGGCGCTGCTGGGCCTCCTGCTGCTGGGCGTCGTGCTCTATGCGCGCGGCGGGCTGATCGGCATCCTGGCGGGGAGGGCGCGTGATGTCTGATCCCATCCTGGAAGTCGCGGGCCTGTCGAAGAGTTTCGGCGCGCTGAAGGCCACCGATGGGGTGAGCCTCGATTTGCGCCCGGGCGAGATCCACGCGCTGATAGGCCCCAACGGCGCAGGCAAGTCCACGCTGATCAAGCAGATCTGCGGCGAGTTGCGGCAGGACGCGGGCATCATCCGCTTCGAGGGGCAGGAGATATCGGGCCTCGATCCGGCTGCGCGGGCGCGGCTGGGGCTCGCGCGCAGCTTTCAGGTGTCCTCGGTGATGGCCGAGTTCAGCGTGCTGCAGAACGTGGCACTGGCGGTGCAGGGGGCGGCGAGGACGTGCCCGCGTCCGAGCTCGCCCACGGCGAGAGGCGCAAGCTCGAGATCGCCATGGCTCTGGCAATGGCGCCGCGCGCCTTTCTGCTCGACGAGCCGATGGCGGGCATGGGGCTCGAAGGCTCGAAGGCGCTCACCGCGCTCTTGGCCGATCTGAAGACGCAGGCGCCGATCCTGCTCGTCGAGCACGATATGGACGCGGTCTTCGCGCTGGCCGACCGCATCTCGGTGCTGGTCTATGGCCGCGTGATCGCCACCGGCAGCGTGGCCGAGATTCGCGCCAACCCCGAAGTGCAGCGCGCCTATCTGGGGGAAGAGGCATGAGCGCGCTTCTGGAAGTGGCGGGCGTTGCTGCCTTCTACGGGCCGGTGCAGGCGCTCTTCGGGGTGTCGCTTGTCGTGGCCGAGGGCGAGGTGGTGGCGCTCATGGGCCGTAACGGCATGGGCAAGACCACCACGATGCGTTGCATCATGCGGCTGATGCCGCTGCGCGAGGGCGCGATCCGTTTTGCCGGGGCCGATCTGATGCGCGTGCCCGCGCATCGCGCGGCACGCCTCGGCCTGGGGCTCGTGCCCGAAGGGCGGCGCTGCTTCGCGCCGCTCACCGTGGAAGAGAACCTGACCGCCGCCGCGCGCTCCGGCCCCTGGGACATGGGTGCCGTCACGCGGCTCTTCCCGCGGCTTGCCGAGCGGCGCGTGCAGACGGCGCGCACGCTTTCGGGCGGCGAGCAGCAGATGCTGGCGATGAGGGAGCTGAGCGCGGTTGCCGACCGCGCTGTGATCCTCGAACGCGGAACGGATGTCTGGCAGGGCCCGGTTGCCGGGCTCACGCCTGAGGTCGCTTCGCGCTGGCTCGGGGTCTGAGCCCGCGGGCGCAAGCACGAGAGAAAAAGGAGAAGGGCCATGCACGAGATCATCCACCCCGAAGGCTGGGCGCCCGCAAAGGGCTATGCCAACGGCGTGCTCACCGCCGACGGGCGGCTGTTCATCGGCGGGCAGATCGGCTGGACTGCCGGGCAGCGCTTCGAGAGCCGCGATTTCGTGGGCCAGGCCGAACAGGCGCTGCGCAACATCCTTGCCGTGGTGGAGGCGGCGGGCGGCGCGCCCGAGCACATCACGCGCCTGACCTGGTATGTCACCGACAAGCGCGAATATCTCGCCCGACAGGGCGAGATGGGCGCGGCCTACCGGCGCGTGCTGGGCCGCCATTTCCCCGCCATGACCATGGTGGTGGTCGCCGGGCTCGTCGAGGACGAGGCGCTCGTCGAGATCGAGGCCACGGCAGTCATCCCGCGCGGCTGAGCGCGGCGGCGGCACGGGCGCGAGCTTCTATGCCCGCCCAGTCGCGCGCTGCGACCGCCGCGGGCGGGGCTACCCAGGAGCCGCCGACACAGAGCACGTTGGGCATCGCCAGCCATGTAGGCGCATCTTCCGCGCTGATGCCCCCGGTGGGACAGAAGGCGATGTCGCCTCGGCAAGTGCGGCAGCAAGCAGCCGCTCGGTTGCGCCAGGCGAGACACCGAAGGCTGCGCCTGCCTTGCGCGCCGCCGCGACATCCGCCGCCGAGCGCAGCGTGCCCGCCCCCACGCTCACCCCCGGCAGCGTGGCGAGCGCGGTAATGGCCCCGAGTGCCGCGGGTGTGCGCAGCGTGACCTCCAGCACCGGCAACCCGCCCGCGGCGAGTGCGCGCCCGAGCGGCAGTGCATCCTCTGCCCGCGCGAGTGTCAGCACCGGGATCACCGGCGCGCGCGCGGCGAGCGCGCGCAGGGTGCGGGCCGAGGCTTCGGCGTTGATAGGCATGGCGGGGCCCTCCTGCTGCGGCAGCGTCAGTAAAGCGCGCCGGGGTGCGGCTTGCCAAGGCCCGGGCGCGGGTTGCGCGTGCGGCCCGGCTCTGGCAGGCAGAGCCGGCACGGAGGAGAGCCCATGCCCGGACCCGAGTTTCTTGCCACGCCGCAGGGGCGGCGCATCGCCTATAACCGCAGCCCCGGGGCGCTCCCGGGGGTGGTGTTTCTCGGCGGGCTCCGCTCGGACATGACGGGCACCAAGGCGCTGCATATCGAAGCCTGGTGCCGCGCCCGAGGTCGCGCCTTCCTGCGCTTCGACTATTCCGGACACGGCGCCTCCTCGGGCCGCTTCGAGGAGGGCTGCATCGGCGACTGGGCCCAGGATGCGGCGGCCGCACTCGATGCGCTCACCGAAGGTCCGCAGGTGCTGGTGGGCTCGTCCATGGGCGGCTGGCAGGCGCTCCTGCTCGCGCGCAGCCAGCCCAACCGGGTGGCCGGGCTTGTCGGCATCGCTGCCGCGCCCGACTTCACCGAGGACGGCATGTGGGAGCAGTTCTCGCAAGACGAGCGTCGCGCGCTGGAGGTGCGCGGGCAGATCGCGCTGCCTTCGGAATATTCCGAGGAACCCACGATCATCACCCGCCGCCTGATCGAGGACGGCCGACAGCACCTGCTGCTGCGCAGCCCGCTTTCGCTGCCCGTGCCGGTGCGCCTGTTGCAGGGCACTGCGGACGTGGACGTGCCCGACGTCGTGGCGTTGCGGCTTCTGGCCCATGCCGAGGGGCCCGACATCCGCCTGACGCTGGTGAAGGGTGCCGACCACCGCTTCTCGACACCGGATTGTCTGGCCCTGATCGAGGATGCGCTTGCGGAGGTTCTGGTGCGCGCCGCCGCCTGACGGATCACCGCCGCTGGTAGCGCTCGGCCAGCCGTGCCGGGTCTGCCCCGAGGGCGTAGCGCGCCAGCGTGCCGAGGTTGCGCGCGCCCCGCCGTAGCCAGCCCTCGGCGATATAGCGTTCGGCCCCGGTCAGCGCCGTGGCGGGAAGCGGCGCGAGCCGCGCCCGCCCCAGGCGGCGCACCAGTGCCACGTCCTCCATCAGCGGCATGTCGTCGAAGCCGCCCGCCGCCTCGTAGAGCGGGCGCGCGATCAAGAGCCCCTGATCGCCGTAGGGAAGCGCGAAGGCGCGTGCGCGCATGTTGGCCCAGCCCGCCACCAGGCGCGGGGCCAGCCCCTCGGCGTCGAAGGCAAGGCGGAACCAGCCCGCCCGGCCCGGCCTGCGCGCCATGTGCCGCGCCACCGCATCCGCCCAGCCGGGCAGCAGCACCGTGTCAGCGTGCAGGAACAGAAGCCAGGGCCCGCCCGCCGCCGCGGCGCCGCGGCGCAACTGTCCGCCGCGGCCCGGCGGCCCCGCCACGAGCACAGCACCGGCGGCCTCTGCCATGGTGCGTGTGGCGTCATGCGAGCCGCCGTCGGAGACGACGAGTTCGCGGAGCAGCCCCGCCGCAAGCCCCTCGCCGAGGCTCGAGAGCGTCGCGGGCAGGTGCGCGCCCGCGTTCAGCGTGGGGATGACGACGGAGAGCGGCGCGCGCATGGCTGCCCCTTTCGGCGGATGACGCCCCGGCTATATTACGGGGCGCGGAAGAAGGGGAGAGCGCGATGCAGGGCGAGGTCGCAACGGGCCGGTGCGTGCTGAGGATCACCGGTGCCGACCGGGAAACCTTCCTCCAGGGGCTGGTGACGAACGACCTGCGCCGCCTGGCCGAAGGCGCGGTCTATGCCGCGCTGCTGACCCCGCAGGGCAAGTATCTGGCCGATTTCCTGCTGGTGGCGCAGGACGGGGCGATCCTGCTCGACGTGGCGGAGGCGCTGGCGCCCGACCTGCTGCGGCGGCTTTCCATGTACCGGCTGCGCGCCGATGTCGCCATCGCCGAGATCGGGATCGTGCCGCGCCGCGGCCTCGGCGCGCCGCCCCCCGGTGCGGTGGCCGACCCGCGCCACCTGGCGCTGGGCTGGCGCGCCTATGACGGTGCCCCGGCGGGCGCGCCCGCCATCGACTGGGACGCGATCCGCGTCGCGCATGTGATCCCGGAAAGCGGCATAGAGTTGATCCCTGGCGAGACCTTCATTCTCGAGGCGGGGTTCGAGCGGCTCCACGGCGTCGATCACCGCAAGGGCTGCTATGTGGGCCAGGAGGTGACGGCGCGCATGAAGCACAAGACCGAGTTGCGCAAGGGCCTGGTGGCGGTGGCGGTGGATGGCGCGGCGGAGCCGGGGGCCGAGATCGCGGGCGCGGACGGGCGCGCGGCGGGCACGCTCTTCACCCGGTCGGGGGATCGGGCCATCGCGCATCTGCGCTTCGACCGGGCGGAGGGAGAGATGCGCGCGGGGGCGGCGCGGGTGCGGCTGGCCTGAGCCCGCCTACATCTGCTTCTGCACCTGCTGCGAGGTCTGCTCCACCGCCTGCCCGGCCTTCTGGATGTCGCGCCCCGCGCCCTGCATGGTCTCACAGGCGGCGAGGCCGAGGCTGGCGGCGAGGCAGAGAGCGAGAAGGGCAGGGCGAGGCATGGCGGGCTCCATCGGCTGGCGCGGACGGGTCTGTTGAAGCCGATTGCGCCGGAGGGTGCAAGGGGTGGGGGGTGCGGTGTTGGCTGTGTGAGGCCTTCTGGACGTTCACCACAATTCCAAGTTTGTTCAGTCGCCTGATCTCATGCCTGAGGGACAACACCGCAAAGCTTTGAATGTCGTATGCGATCACAGCCATAACCGACTTCTATTGCGCATGCTGGGATGCTACCCAGTTTGCATGACTGAGAACCGGCGCCGCCTAAAAAAAATCGAAATGTCCCTGACGGAAATTGCGGGGCGTATTCTGCAAATCTCCGACCGTAAAGCGAGCGTGTACCGCCCCCGGTTTTTGAGACAGCCGATTGCAGTTATGCGGCCAGCGGCGGCTTGTCCATCTGGCCGCGCCTGAGGAGGATCGCCCATGCTGACCGGGGAACAGTCGCTCATCGCCGATACCGCCCGCGCCTTCGCGCGCGATGTGCTCGCCCCCGGTGCCGCGCGGCGCGACCGGGAGGGCGCGATCGAGCCGGAGGTGACGCTGGGCCTCGCCGAACTCGGTTTTCTCGGCATGTGCGTGGACCCCGCGCATGACGGCGCGGGGGCCGATTACCTGAGCTATGCTGCGGCGCTGATCGAGGTGGCGAAGGGCGACGGCGCGCGCCTTCGGGCTGACCGAGGCGGGCGCGGGCTCCGACGCCTCGGCGCTGCGCAGTACCGCGCGGCGGGCGGGCAACGGCTATGTCATCGACGGCGCGAAGGAGTTCATCACCTCGGGGCGCATCGCGGGATGGATCATCCTCTTCGCCCGCATGGAGGGGACGGAAGGAAAGGAGGGGATCACCGCCTTCCTCGCCCCCACCTCGGCCGAGGGCTACCAGGTGGCGCGGGTGGAGGCGAAGCTGGGCCAGCGCGCCTCCGACACCTGTTCGCTGCGCTTCGAGGGGCTCAAGGTGCCCGCCGCGCACCGCATCGGCGAGGAGGGCGAGGGCTACCGCATCGCGCTCTCCTCGCTGGAGACCGGGCGTATCGGCATCGCCGCGCAGTCGGTCGGCATGGCCGAGGCGGCGCTCGATGCCGCCACCGCCTACGCGCAGGAGCGCCGCGCCTTCGGCAAGGCGATCATGGAGCATCAGGCGGTGGCCTTCCGGCTGGCCGAGCTGCGCACCGAACTGGAGGCGGCGCGGCAACTCACCTTCAATGCCGCACGGCTGAAGGATGCGGGCATCCCCTGCCTGACCGAGGCCGCCATGGCCAAGCTCTACGCTTCCGAAGCGGCCGAGCGCATCGTCTCAGGCGCGCTGCAGACCTTCGGCGGTTACGGCTACATCGCCGACACGGGGGTGGAGCGCATCTACCGCGACGTGCGGGTGTGCCAGATCTACGAGGGCACCTCGGACATCCAGAAGCTGATCATCGCCCGGGCGCTGGCGCGATGAGCGGCGCGCTCGAAGGGCTGCGCATCATCGAGCTGGTGGGGCTGGGCCCCGCACCCTTCGCCGCGATGATGCTGGCCGACCACGGGGCCGAGGTGGTGCGCATCCACCCGCTGGGCGCGCGCTCCGATGTGCCGCTGATCAACTCGCCGCACGATCTGCTGGCGCGCGGGCGGCGCTCGCTGGCGATCGACCTCAAGCGCGCCGAGGGGCGCGACGCGCTGCTGGAGATGGCCGGTCGCGCCGACGGGCTGATCGAGGGCTTCCGCCCGGGCGTGGCCGAACGGCTGGGGCTGGGGCCCGAAGCGCTGCGCGCCGCCAACCCGCGGCTCGTCTATGGCCGCATGACCGGCTGGGGGCAGAC
>PHEG01000168.1 GCA_002842835.1 Alphaproteobacteria bacterium HGW-Alphaproteobacteria-2
GGCGGGCTGTTCGCGCTTGCGATCCAGACCTGCGCATCCGGCGACTGACGCCCGCACGCGTCGGCATCATCCGCAACGTCCGTGCGGTCGGGCAGCCGGTCGGCCGACCCGGCAATGGGATGGTGAGCGAAGAATGCGAGCTTTGCGGCTCCGTCAGCGGCTATTTGCGCCAGTCGGCGAAGACATCGTAGCCTTCCGCAGTCGGCGGCGCCGCCAGGTGATCCCTGAAGGCTGCCCAGATGGCTTGCACGGCGGCGTCGTTGCCGTCGGAGATCTGTCGGCTTTCGTTGATCGAAAAGACGCAGCCGCTGCCATCGGGATTCACCGCGTTGACAAACTGGATCATGCCCGGCAGGGCCATGATCTTCGGCCTTATGCCTTCCAGAAGCTGTTTGGCCGCGTCGATGGAACCCGGCTTCAGCCGGTAGTGAGTTACCCGCACGAACATGTTCAATTTCCCCCTCTACCCGCTATCGCAGCGGCCCCAGCCAAGTTCATGATACCACAGGCAAGTGAGTAGTGGACGAGAAACCCCCCCGGTTCACGGCGTCAGGCTCTGCGGGCCGGCAGCCCTGATAGGGGAGGCCGCGCCGCGACCTCCCGCGAGCGGGCGTCGACCACAGGATCGCCGGGTTTGCACATCATGGATCAGGCGAGTGCTGTCGCCGAGGGTCATGTCGCGTAACCCGGAATGGCGGTCGCGCCCCATGGGGCGCCACCTCGTGACCTGTCCTTCAGCCAGTGATGACCGGCGCAACCGGGAGCCGCATTCAACCCGCGGCGAGTTGGTTGTGCTTGCGCGCCATCCATTGCTTGGCGGTTTCCACCGCCACGGCGGCGTCGCGGCAATAGGCGTCGGCACCGATGGCGCGGCCGAATTCCTCGTTCAGGGGCGCGCCGCCCACCAGCACGATGTAGTCGTCGCGGATGCCCTGCTCCTTCATCGTGTCGATCACCACCTTCATGTAGGGCATCGTGGTGGTCAGCAGCGCCGACATGCCGAGGATGTCGGCCCCCTCGCGGTTCAGCGCATCGAGATATTTCTCGACCGGGTTGTTGATGCCGAGGTCCACCACCTCGAAGCCCGCGCCCTCCATCATCATCGACACGAGGTTCTTGCCGATGTCGTGGATGTCGCCCTTCACGGTGCCGATCACCATCTTTCCCATGCGCGGCGCGCCGGTCTCGGCCAGCAGAGGCTTGAGGATCGCCATTCCCGCCTTCATCGCGTTCGCCGCCAGCAGCACCTCGGGGACGAAGAGGATGCCGTCGCGGAAGTCGTCGCCGACGATCTTCATGCCGCCGACCAGCGCCTCGGTGAGCACGCGGTAGGGTGTCCAGCCGCGGTCGAGCAGGATGTTCACGCCCTCCTCGATCTCTTCCTTCATGCCGTCGTAGAGGTCGTCGTGCATCTGCTGCACGAGTTCCGCATCATCGAGTTGACTGAGGATGATCTCGTCATCGGCCATTGGCTTGTCTCCCGGCACATCTCGCGCCCTCATGCGGCCGGACGCCGCGCGCGACTTGGCGAATTGCGACCTCGCCGCCCCCGACCGCGACACGCCCGCAGGGACGTAAGCGGCGGGGCACGGCACTCTGGAAAATGTTCTCTCTGCGTTCTAGTCTTGCTGCATGAGTCTGCCGCCGCCCGACCCCCGCCTGCGCCTGCGCGCCCGCGCCACGCCCGTCAATCCAACGGGGCGGTTCGAGCCCTATGCGCGCGCGCCCGAACACGACGGCTGGGACATCCCCGAAGAGACGCGCGGGCTGAAGACCGAGATCGCCGAGGAGCGCCCGCGCAGCGTGATCACCCGCAACGCCTCGCCCGACGTGCCCTTCGAGCAATCGCTCAACCCCTACCGGGGCTGCGAGCATGGATGCATCTACTGCTTCGCACGGCCGAGCCATGCGTATCTGGGGCTCTCGCCCGGACTCGATTTCGAGACGAAGATCGTCGCTCGGCCCGCGGCGCCGGAGGTGCTGGAGCGCGAACTGGGGCGGCCCGGTTACCGGCCTGCGGTGCTGGCGATCGGCACCAATACCGACCCCTACCAGCCCGCAGAGGCGCGGCTGGGTATCATGCGGCGCGTGCTGGAGGTGCTGGAGGCCTGGGGCCACCCCGTGGGCATCGTCACGAAGGGCGCGATGATCGAACGCGACATCGACATTCTGGCGCGCATGGCGGCGCGGGGGCTCGTGCACGTCGGCATCTCCGTGACGACGCTCGATGCCCGACTCTGCCGCAGCATGGAACCGCGCGCCCCCACCCCGGCTCGGCGCATCGCGGCGATCGCCGCGCTCGCCCGGGCGGGCATCCCGGTGCGGGTCATGGCCGCACCGGTGATCCCGGTGCTGACCGAGCCCGAGATCGAGTCGATCCTCGCCGCCGGGGCGCAGGCGGGCGCGCGCGCGGCAAGCTGGATCCTGCTGCGCCTGCCGCACGAGGTGGCGCCGATCTTCCGCGACTGGCTGGCGCGGGAGCATCCCGGCCGGGCAGCTCATGTGATGACCCGGCTGCGCGCCATGCGCGGCGGGGCGGATTACGACGCCGAATGGGGCCGCCGGATGCGCGGCGAGGGGCCCTATGCGCAGATCCTCGCGCGCCGCTTCGCGGTGGCCGCGCGGCGGCTGGGGCTCGACGGCCAGCTGCCGCCGCTCGAGACCCGCCATTTCGCACCGCCGCTGGCGCGGGGCGGGCAGATGGCGCTCTTCTGAGCCGGACATCCGCTCAGCCGCGACGGCGGCGGCGTTCGCGGGGCGCGGGCCCGGCGCCGTCGGTGCCATCCGAAGCCGAGGAGAAGCCGCCGAGCACGGCGGCGATCTGCTCGAGCGTCGGGCGCGGGCCCTTCTCGCGCTCCTCGAGTGCCGCGCGCATGACGCGCAGATGCTCGGGCGTGGTGCCGCAGCAGCCGCCGATGATGCGCACGCCCGCATCCCGGGCGAGCACCGCGTAGGTTCCGTGCCGGAGGCCATGAAGCCCAGCACCGTGCGCAGCAGATCGGCGGCGCCGACGCCGCAGTTGGCGCCGAAGGCGACGGGCGGCACTTCGAGCCGCTCGACCAGCGCTGCGAGATCGGCAGAGGTGACGCCCATCATGGTGCGCCCGGCGGTGTCGAAACTCATCGTGCCGCACCATGGCATGGTCGCCAGCACGGCAGCCTCGGCGGCGGCACGGTATTCTTCCGGAGCCGAGATCGTCTCGACCCAGAGCACATCCGCACCGCCCTCCTTCAGCCCCTCGGCCTGTTCGTGGAACATCTCCACGGCCAGCTCGTGGGTAAGCGCGCCCATCGGCGCCATGATCTCGCCGGTCGGGCCCACCGAGCCCGCCACCACCACCGGGCGCCCGGCGCGGTCGGCCACCTCGCGGCCAATTTCGGCGGCGGCGCGGTTGAGTTCGCGCACCCGGGCCTGCGCACCGTGCAGTTTCAGCCGCGAGGCGTTGCCGCCGAAACTGTTGGTTAGGAACAGGTCGCTTCCCGCGCCCACCGCGCCCTCATAGAGCGAGCGGATCTTTCCCGGCTCGTCGGTGTTCCACAGCTCCGGCGCGTCGCCTGACGAGAGCCCCATGTTGAAGAGCGAGGTTCCCGTGGCGCCGTCAGCCAGAAGCCAATCGCGCTCTCCCAGCAGTTTCGTCAGCAGATCGGCCATCCGTCCCTCCGCAGGTTGCGCCGCTCTTGCCACGGCGCGGCCCCCCGCTCAAACGCAAAATCGGCATGATGATGGTGAGCCGCGCTCAAGAAGTTCAGGCGGCCACGCCTGCCTCGCCCAGCGCGCGGATGCGTCCGACCATGGCGCGCAGCCCGTTCGATCGCTGGCGCGCGCAACACCGCGATCAGCCCGCGCACGATCATCGCATCGCTGTCGCCACGGAACGAGAAGCGCGCGCCGGCCCCCTGCCCCTCGATCTCGGGCACGATCCAGACCTGGCTCGCGCAGCCCTCGACCTTCGTCTCGGGGCCGCGCAGCGCCTCCTCGAGCGAAGGCATGGTGCGCCCCAGCTCGATCACGTAGCGGTAGCGCTCTTCCCAGTCCTCGAGCAGATCGAAGGTCTCGGCGATGTCCTCGAACTCGGCTTCCGCCACGGATGCCTCCCGGTTACCACCAACCAGACTTAGGCCGCCCCGCGGCCGAGGTCCAGCGCATCCCGGCCGCCCCACTGCCCTTCCCTGCATGACAAACTGTGATACCCTGCGGAAAACACGAGGCAGGCAGTCATGTCCCTAGGGGAAGTCGCATCGCTCTGGATCGGGCCGCAACTGTCGTGGCTCGAACAACTCTGCCTGAAATCCTTCGTCGATGCGGGGCATCGCACCACGCTCTTCACCTATGACGCGGTGGCGGGCGTTCCCGAGGGCGTCCACCTCGCCCCCGCCTCCGATTTCCTGCCCGCGACCGAATTCATCCGCCACGCGCGCACCGGCAGCCCGGCCTATCATGCCGATGTGTTCCGCCTGCGCATGATCCGCGACAGCGATCTCTGCTGGGTCGATACCGACGCCTATTGCGTCAAGCCGTTCGAGATCCCCGACCACGGCCACTGGCACGGCTGGATTTCCGACGACGTGGCGCAGATCAACAACGGCGTGCTGAAACTGCCGAAGGACTCGGCCACGCTGGCGGCGATGCTCGACTTCACCTCCGACGAATACCCCATCCCGCCCTGGCTGCCGCCCGCCAAGCAGGACGAGCTGCGCGCCGCCAAGGCCCGCGGCGAGGGCGTGCATGTCAGCCTGCTGCCCTGGGGTGTCTGGGGGCCGAATGCGCTGACCCATTTCCTGCATGCCACGGGCGAGGTGCGTTTTTCGCAGGAGAAGGACGTGCTCTATCCGGTGCCCTTCTCGCACAAGCAGGCGCTGCTGAAGCCCGGGCGGCGGCACCTGGTGGAGGGCTGGGTGACGGAGAACACTGCCTCGATCCATTTCTGGGGGCGGCGCTTCCGCTCGGCCGCGTCGCGCAGCGGCGGCATCCCCGAGCCGGGCAGCTACACCGCCGATCTGCTGGCGAAACACCGGGTGGACCCGCGCCCGACCGCGCATCTGATGCGCCCGGCAGCCCCGCCGCAGGTGGCGCGCATCGCGCCGGAGAGCCTCGACTTCTCGATGTTCACCGCCGATGACCTGGTCAACCTGATGATGCAGCGCTCGTCCACCGTCGAGACACCGGGCGCGGTGCAGGCCTGGACGGAGGGCGACGAGGCGCCGCTGCGTGCCGAGGCCGAGGCCCGGCGCGAGGCCATCCTGCACGGCGCGTGGGACGAGATTCAGGCCGTCTTCGCCGAGATCCACCCACGGCTGGCGAAGCTCGCCCCCGCGCGGGTGGCCGACATCGGCGCAGGCTACGCCTTCGTGGACCTGATGCTCCATCGGGCCTTCGGCTGCGATCTGGTGCTGATCGACATCGAGGAGAGCGCGAACCGCCATTTCGGCTTCGAGGAGGCGGGCGCGGGCTATTCGAGCCTTGCCACCGCGCGTGCCTTCCTGGTCGCCAACGGCGTGCCGGAGACCGCAATCACCACGATCAACCCCCGCAAGGACGAGGGCATGGCGCAGGCTGGCCGCGTGGATCTGGCGCTCAGCCTCATCTCCTGCGGCTTCCACTACCCGGCGGAAACCTACGACGCCTTCTATGCCGCGAATGTCGCGCCCACCGGCGCGATCCTTCTCGACATCCGCAAGGGCTCGGGCGGGCTCGGCTATCTCAAGAAGTTCGGGCACACCTCCGTGCTGCGCCGCGAGAAGAAGCTGGCGACGGTGTTCGTGAACAAGGGAGTGGCCTGAGCCATGGCGGTGCAGGGTCTTCCCGCGCCCGGCGTGCAGGGCCATCGCGCGATGCTGGGCGGTCTCGACATCGAGCCGCCCAATGCCATCGCCGATGTCTCGGGTGCCGACCCGGAGCTGCTGATCGCCGCGCACCAGCGCTTCGGCTGCCCCGTGCATCTGGTCGATCTCGCCGACGCGGGCACGCTGGGCGGCGCCCCGGCGCCCTGGCCCGAGGCGGTGGCCGCGCAGCTCGCCGCTGCGGGCGTGCCGGAGGCGGAGATCCGCATCATCCGCCCGCCCGGCGATCTGCTGGAATACGATCTCGTCGCGGCGCTGGGGCGGTTCGGCGCGGGTGTGCGGGTAAAGAACCTCGGCTGGTTCCTGCGCCGCGCACTCTCGCCCCGCGGGCGGCTCTTCATCGACATCGCCAAGGGCTCGGGCGGGTTTCCCTTCCTGCGCCGCTTCGGCAACTGCACGCCGCTCGCCACCTGGCAGAAGGGCGACCGCCGGGTGGAGCGCGTGGTGATGACCGCCGAACCTGCGAAGAATGCCGCCCCCGATGCCGCCTGGGGCCGCGTGGCGGCGAAGCTGATCGGGCCAGGCGGGTTCTACACCCACAATGACCGGCATTCCTTCACCTACATCCCGCGCGGGCGCACGCTCTGCGTGACCTTCGACAATCTCGACATCGCCATGGAGAAGCGCACGGATCGCCGCCCCTGGGGCTTCTCCTTCATCGAGGCGCAGGGCTGGTCGATGCTGGGCGTGATGGCCAACGGCTGGACCTGGTTCCGCGATCCATGGGTTGCGGGCGAATTCCTCCGCCTGCGCGACGAGGGATTTTTCGCGTCCTTCGAGCAGGTCATCTTCTACGGAGCCTCCATGGGCGGATATGGCGCATTGGCCTTCTCGGCCGCGCATCCTGGCTCCAACGTCGTCGTGTTCAGCCCGCAGACCGTGCTCGACAAGCGCCTGGTGCCTTGGGAGACGCGCTATCGCGTGGCGTGGGACTACGACTATTCAGACAGCTTCGGGGATGCGGCAAAGACAGTCGCTCCCGCCCGGCGGGTGAATGTGTTCTACGACCCCTATTCCGATCTCGACGCGCGGCATGCGGCCCGGCTCGGGGGTCCGAACATCGTGCATCTGCGCACGCCCTTCTTCGGCCACCGGCTGGGCTCGATGCTCCAGCAGATGGGGCTGCTGCAACCGCTGGTGCTGAAGGCGATGGCGGGCGATCTCGGCGAGGCCGAGTTCGCCCGCGCCCTGCGTGCGCGCCGCGACTTCCCGCGCTGGCGGCGCGAGATGGTCGAGCGGCTGATCGACCGCGGGCGCCTCGCCTGGGCCGAGGGTCTCTGCCGGCGCTTCCTCGCGGAGGGAGGCGAGCGCTATTTCCGCACCACGCTGGAGCGGCTGGAACGGGAGCGGGCGGCGTGAGCCGGACGCGCGTGCTCGTGGTCAGCGCGATGCGCAACGAGGGCCCCTATCTGCTGGAGTGGCTCGCGCATCACATCGCCGCCGGGGTCAGCGATTTCCTGATCTACTCGAACGACTGCGAGGACGGCAGCGACGCGATGCTGGGCCTGCTGCACGCCCTCGTTTCCCAGCTTGGCGAGGCCGAGGCCATCACCCTGCCCTGGCGGCTCTTCGGCTCGAGTGGCGCGGTGCGCGCGAGTGACGCGCCCACCACCGGGCGGTTCACCCGCGCCGCGCCGCAGCCCTGCGCCTACCCGGTGGCGGCGAGCTTCTTCAAGACGCTTTTCCGCCGCAAGAGCCGCTTTCACCGCCTCGGCATCCACCGCCCGCGCCAGCGTGACCCGGGCCGCCACGGCGCGGCCCTCTGGGTGGACGGGTCGGGCCAGCCGCTGCCCGAGAGCTTCGCGCTGAACGAGGCGCGCATCAACCTCTACGGCCTGTCGCCCGCCACCGATCTGGTGCAGCTCAACCACTATTCGCTGCGCTCGGCCGAGGAGTTCATGGTCAAGCGCGCGCGCGGGTTGCCCAACCGCGGCCGCGCGCTCGACATGGCCTATTGGGTGGAGCGCAACCTCGGCGCCGAGGAGGACCGCTCCATCGAACGCATGGTGATGCAGGACCGCGCGGAATGGCAGCTTTTCGGACGGCTTCTGATGGTGCCCGAGGCGCAGCCGCTGGCGCCCGCGCTGGCGCGCGAGCTTCTGGCGCTTTACCGGGGGAAGAATGGCTAGGCCCCTCGATATTCCCCTCTGCCTGCGCCGCAGCCTCGTCGTGCAGGAGGCGGCCGGGCGGCGGCTCCTCGGCGCGCTCCGCTGGGCGGAGGACGGCGCGCAAGCCGTGCGGCTCTTCTTTGCCACCGGGGTTGAGCGGGCCGATTTCGGGGCAGAGTCCCCGCCAGAGAGTGGTATGCGGATCGCCGCGGGCTGGGGCGTCGGGCGCGGGCTCGCACTCTTCGGTGAGGCGCCCGGGGGCAGCGGGTCGCTGAGGCTCGCGCTGCGCGGGCAGGTAGCGGAACTGGCCACAACGGCGCCCGAACCCGAACCCTTCGCCGGGCTCGACGTGGGCCTAACGCTCTGCAACGGCGAGCCTGCCGAGACGGTGGCAGAGTGGATCGATTGGCATGTGCGCAGCGCGGGCATGACCGGCGCACTGATCCTCGACCGTCGCCCGCCGGGTCCGGAGGCCGACGCCTTTGCCGATGCACTGGAGGCGCAGGCGGCGGGCATCGCGGGGCTGAAGCGGCTGATGATCCTCTCCTCGCCGGTGCCGCTGGGGCTCGAAGCGCCGCCAGAGAGCCACCCCTTCACCGCGCCCGACGCCCCCGGCAAGGACCGCATGAAGGTGCCCGCCAACGACCCCTGGACCAGCCCCTTCGGCGAGCCGGTGGTCTATGAACTGGCCAAGTGGCGCTTCCTCTCGCGGGCGGCGGGGGTAATGAACCTCGAATGCTGCGAGTTGCTGCTGCCCGCGCCCGAGGGTGTGCCGGGTGTCTTTCAGGCGGCGCGCGCGGCGGCGGGCGGCGTGCTCGCGCTGCATGGCGGGCGCGCCTTTCCCTGGCGGGTGCGGGTGGGCGAACGCCCGCGCTTCGCCGACCATATCTGCCGCCGCTTCGACAACCAAGACGTCCACCACCGCTGGTGCGTGGCGCCCTCGAGGGCGGGGCTGAACAACATCTGGCGCGCGGTGCGCATTCTCAATGCCGCCCCCGACGACGCCGCGGCGCGGCCCTTCATCCGCGCCATGGCACTGCGCCTGCCTGGCCGCGCCACCGCCGAGATCGTGCCCAAGACGGCACTGGTGGAAGACCCCGCCCTCGTCGCCTGGGCCGAGACGCAGGGCCACAAGCCGGTGCGTCAGCCGCAGAGCCCCCGGCCCGCCAGGCTGCCAAGGGCAGCGGATGCGGGCTATACCGCCATCGTCACAACGATGAAGAACGAGGGGCCCTTCATCCTCGAATGGCTGGCCTATCACCGCGTCATCGGGGTGGAGCGCTTCCTCGTCTACACCAACGATTGCAGCGACGGCACCGATGCGCTGCTCGATCTTCTGCAATCGCATGGCGTGGTCGAACACCGCGACAACCCCTTCCGCAGCCTGGGCCTGCCGCCGCAGCACGGTGCGCTGCAGGCCGCGGAGAACGAGCCGGTGATCCAGGGGGCGGGCTGGGCGATCTGCATGGACGTGGACGAGTTCATCAACATCCACGTCGGCGCGGGGCGGCTCACCGATCTCTATGCCGCGGTGGGCGACGCCAACCTCATCTCGCTCACCTGGCGGCTCTTCGGCAATGCCGACATCGACCGTTTCGATCCGGAGTTCATGATCGCGCAGTTCACCCGCTGCGCGCCCAAGGTGGTGCGCAAGCCGCATCAGGCCTGGGGGTTCAAGACGCTGTTTCGCAACCTGCGGATCTACAAGAAGATCGGCGTGCACCGCCCAAAGGGGCTGAAGCCTGACCTGTGGGAGCAGATCCGCTGGGTGAACGGCTCGGGCCAGCCGATGCCGAAGACGATGCTGCGCAACGGTCGATCGCGACCAGGGGCTCAACTACTGGTTTCGCATGAATTTCAACGTGGAAGAGGACCGCTCGATCCAGCGCATGATCCCCGCCACGCGCGCCGAGTTCGACCGGCTGATGGCGCTGCCGGGGGTGGCGGAGCGACATGCGGCCTGCATCGCCGCGCATCGCGAGAAGATCGCCAAGTTGTGCGACCGCCCGGACCAGGCGGAGTTCCACGCCCAGCTTACCAGCGAGCGGCTGCGGCGACTCTCGCGCCTGCATGGGCATTTCGGGGCGAATGTCTATCTCGCCGGGCCCGATTGCGTGCCGGACGCGGTCGCCTTCTGCGATCCGGCGCCGGATTTCTTCTTCACCGTGCCGCGCCCCGGCAGCCTGCCCGAGGGGCATTGAGCCTGCCGCTCAGCCCTGGGAGGCAGCCGCCGCCTCGGCACGTTCGGCGAGGGCGAGCCATTCCGCCTCGGCGGCTGCCAGCGTTGCCTGCCGTGCGGCCAGTGCCTCGGTCGCCTTGCGGAACTTCACCGGCTCGCGACTGTAGATATCCGGGTCCGACAAGAGCCCGGCGAGCTTGGCTATCTCGACCTCGAGACGTGCAATCTCGCCGGGCAGCGCCTCCAGCCGGTGCGCTTCGGTAAAGCTCAGCCCGCCGCGCGCGCGAGGTTGCGGAGCGGCCTTCGCGGCGGTCTTCATGCCCTTCGCAGGCTTCGGCGCGGGCGGCGCGGGCGCCTCCGCCCGGCGCTGCGCCTGCATGTCCGACCAGCCCCCGGCATAGACGCCCACCCGCCCGTCGCCTTCGAGCGCCAGCGTGGTCGTCGCCACCCGGTCGATAA
>PHEG01000169.1 GCA_002842835.1 Alphaproteobacteria bacterium HGW-Alphaproteobacteria-2
CGGGACGGTGCCGGGAGAGGATCACGAGGGCGTCAAGCGGCGCCTCGTGGACAAGATCGCGGAACTCGCGGCCTCCGACCCATGGATGAAGGACCACCCGCCGGTCGTCCGTTTCGTGGGCTACGATGCCGAAGCCTCGGAGATTGCCCATGACCACCCCATCGTCACCCTGCTGCAACGGGTCTACGAGGAACATACGGGCACGAAGCCGGAGATCTCTGGGCGGCAGGGGGCGGCTGATACCCGTTTCCTCAACAAATACGCCAACACGCCGACGGTGATCTTTGGCCCAGGCTCCACCTCGGTGATGCACGCCAACGACGAGTATGTATCCATCGAGGACTTCATGACGGCGATCAAGGTCATGGCGCTAACGATCGCGGAATGGTGCGGCGTCGAGGAGGCCTGACTTCCGGTGCGCTGCTGCATGTCCCGCACATTCCAGTCGGCGGCTCGCCTCGGTGGCCGCGCTGGCACCGTGCCCTCGCGCTCAGTCGCGCACCGCGTGGCGTATGCAAACGTTCTTGATCTGCTGATAGGCGGCCAGGGCCTCGAGCCCCTTTTCACGGCCGAAACCGGACTGCTTGTATCCCCCGAAAGGAAACTCGACATCAAGCCCGACGGAGAAGGCATTGACCCACACCTGTCCGACGCGGAGCCGTTCGGCCATGCTCAAGGCAGTATCTATGTCGCGCGTGTGCACGCCCGCGACCAGCCCGAAGGGCGAGTCGTTCGCCATGCGCACCGCCTCGTCCGCCGTATCGAACGGGATCACGGTCAGCACCGGGCCGAAGATTTCCTCCCGGGCGATCCGAGCCGTGTTGTCTGCACCGACAACCAGGGCCGGGCGCACGAAGGCGCCGTTGGCCAGTTCCGGGGCGCTTGGTGTCTCCGCACCCAGCAACAGCGCGCCCTCGCTTTCTGCAATATCGTAGAACCGGGCTACGTCATGCTTGTGTGCCAGGCTGATCAGTGGCCCAAGATCGGGGTCGTCTATTCCGGCGCCGAGACGCATGGCGCCGATGGCCTCGTGCAGACGCTCTACCACAGCGTCGTGAATGCGCCGCTCGACCAGAAGCCGCGTCCCGGCATTGCAGACCTGCCCGCAATGCGTGAACGCCCCGCCAAGAATCGTCGGAAGTGCGCGGTCCAGGTCGGCATCGGCCAACAGGATCTGCGGCGATTTTCCCCCGAGTTCCATGTTGCACGGCACCGAATGCGACGCCGCCGCGATCTGTACGCGCTCTCCGGTGGCGACCGAGCCGGTAAAGGTTATCTGATCTACCCCAGGATGGCGCGCAAGCATTTCACCCGCCACGGAACCACGGCCGTTGACGAGATTGACCTGCCCCTCGGGCAGGCCCGCGTCCTGGCAGATCTTCATGAATTCGTAGGCTGTGACGGGGGTTTCCGCCGAGGGCTTGATGATCACCGCACAACCGGACGCAAGGGCCGGTGCGACGCCCCGGGCGATGAGTTGGAAGGGATAGTTCCAGGGAATGATGTGCAGGCTCACGCCAACGGGCTCTTTCACCGTCCAATCTGTCCAGCCGGGACCGAGCGGGATGGATCGCCCTTGCAGCTTGTCGCTCGCGCCGCCGTAGAACTCGAAGAAACGGGCCGAGCAATCGACCTCCCAATAGGCATCGCGCAGTGGCTTGCCCGAATCCACGCATTCCTTCCGGGCGATATCCTCGCGCCGCTCCAGGATCAATTCGCCGATCCGCTGCAGGATGCGGCCGCGCTCGAACGGGCGCATCCGCGACCATGGACCCTGGTCGAACGCGCGCCGGGCGGCGCGGACCGCAAGGTCGACATCGCGTTCGCCCGCCCGCGCGAATTCGGCGATCACCTTCCCGGTCGCCGGGTCGAACGATTGCCCGAGCCCGTCGCCACCTTCCGGCAGGATCGTGCTGCCATAGACGATGGGGATCATGGGAACGGATTTTTCGGGCATGCGGGCCTCCGGGCTGAAACGTGCAACAAACAAGTTGCAGATTATTTGTATGCAATTATAAATATTTTGTCTACATAGTTTGGCAAAATGTGTGCCATTGACTGGGCGCCGCGGCATCGGGAGGTTCTGGGCAGACATGGATCTAAAGCTTGCCGACAAGGCCGCGCTCGTGACTGCAGCCTCCCGTGGTCTCGGCAGGGCGACCTCTCTTGCCCTGGCCCGGGAAGGCGTCCGGGTCGCGGTCGCCGGGCGCGACGTCGAAGCGCTTCAAGGGGTGGTCGCCGAACTGCGAGCAGCAGGTGCGCCGGATGCGATCGGCGTGCATCTGGACCTGTCGCGCCCCGGAACCTTCGCCACAGCGGTCGAGGCAGCTTGCTCCCGTTTCGGTGGCCTTGATATCTTCGTCGGCAACACCGGCGGGCCTCCGAGCGGGGCGTTCGAAAGCCTGACCCGCGCCGACTGGCAGAGCGGCGTTGAAGAGATCCTGCTGGCTATGGTCGATCTCAGCCAGCGCGTCATTCCGCATCTGCGCCGGTCGGGGTCGGGGCGGATCGTTTTCGTGACCACCGTCGGGGTCAAGATTGTCCAGCCAAACATGGTTCTGTCGGACTCGTTGCGCCTTGCGGTCGTCGGGCTGGCGAAGTCCCTTTCGCTCGAACTCGCGGCAGACGGCGTGACGGTCAACTGCCTGTGTCCGGGGCCCTTTCACACGGACCGGATGGAGGACCTGATCCTTGCCAGCATGGCGCGGGAGAAAGTCACCCGAAGCGCAGCCGAGGCGATCTGGCTCGACGAGGTTCCGATGGGGCACTTCGGCGACCCGGAAGATTTCGGAGCGATGGTTGCTTTGCTCTGTTCGCGGCACGGGCGGTTCATCACTGGGGCCGCGATCGCGCTCGACGGAGGCAAATCGCGTGCCTACTGAGGCGGGTTGCAACGACATGGAGCGGATGGTGCAGGAACTGGATGGCGGAGCAGCGGTCGTCGGCTGGCTCAAGAGGGCCGGAGTTAGGAACATCTTCTCGGTCTCGGGCGGACCGATAAACCCGATCTACCGCGCCTGCGCGGATCTTGATCTGCCGCTGATCCATGCCCGCCATGAAGCGGCTGCCTGCTTCATGGCGGAGGCTGCTTCCCGCGTGAATGGCACGCCCGCAGCGGTCGCGGTGACACTGGGGCCCGGCGCGGCGAACACCGTCACACCTGCGATGGTCTCCATGATGGCCGGAACGCCGCTTATTATCATTGCCGCGCAGGCCGCCACGGGCAGTTTCGAGCGCGGCGCCGGGATGTCCTACGAGATTCTACCGTTGGTCGCAGGCGTCACGAAATGGTCGGCCCGCGTCCTCGATGTCGATCGCATACCGGAGTATCTGGACATAGCCTGGCGCAAGATGTGGTCCGGTCGGCCCGGACCGGTGTTTCTGGAGATTCCGAGCGACGTCATGTCCGCACGGCTTTCGCATGCGCTCGCTTCTTTTGAGGCACCACCTGCCGTTGCACGGCCCGGTCTCTCCTCCGAGGGAGCTGCGGCACTGACTGCCGAACTGTCCCGCTCACGGCGTCCACTGCTCCTTCTTGGCGACGAAGCCTTCTGGGACGGCAGCAAGGATTGGCAAAACGTCGTCGAACGCCACCACATGCCCTTTGCCACGCTGCGCCTCGCGCGCGGTCAGATCGACGAGTATCACCCGCTTTGGTGTGGCCCAGGCTACAGCCCCTGTAACGCCACCCTGCGACGTGCATTGGCGGAAGC
>PHEG01000170.1 GCA_002842835.1 Alphaproteobacteria bacterium HGW-Alphaproteobacteria-2
CGGGCCATGGTCCTCGCGCAGCAGGATCGGCTCGCTCGTCTCGGTCATGGGGGCCTCTTGTGCCTCGGTTGCGTCCGGGGCAAGTCTAGGCGCGCGCGGGGGCAAGGGGAAGGCAGGACATGGCTCAGGTGATGACGGCAGAGGAATTGCAGGCGTTTCTCGCCGTCGAGTTTCCACAGGTGGCGCATCAGTTCACCGTGGTCGAGGCGGGCGAGGGCCGCACTGTGGTGCGGCTGGAGGCGGGCGAGGAGCACCTGCGCCCGGGCGGCACCGTCTCGGGCCCCACGATGTTCGCGCTGGCCGATGTGGCGATGTATCTCGCCATCCTGGCGCAGATCGGGCCGAAGGCGCTGGCGGTGACGACGAACTGCGCGATCGACTTCATGCGCAAGCCGCCACCGGGCACCCTGCTCGCCACCTGCCGGGTGCTGAAGCTCGGCCGCCAGCTTGCCGTGGGCGACGTGCTGCTGCATGCGCCGGGCGGGGAGGACCGGCCGGTCGCCCGGGCGGGGATGACCTATTCCATCCCGCCCGAAGGCTGACCGGGAACACCCGGCGCATGCAGTCTCAGAACGCCCACCCGAGGGCGCGGCAGAGCGGTTCGGCCTCGGCAGGGGCGGCCACCGCGCCGCGCCGTGTCAGCCGGTCGCGCAGTTCGCGGCCCTGCGGCCAGGGGCCGAAACCGCTGGCCGGGTTCACATGCCCGGCGAAACCCAGATCCACCAGATCCGCCCCCCAGGCGCGGGCGAGGGCGGCGCTGCGGGTATAGCTCATCCAGGGGTCGTTGCGGCTTGCCGCGACGATCACGGGCAGACCGAGCGGGCGGTCGGGCAGCGGGGCGAAGCGCTTCAGCCGTTCTGACAGGCGCGGTTCGGCTGGAGCGACGAGCAGCGCCGCGCGCACGCGCAGTTGCGGCCATCGGCTCAGGTCAGGATCGCCCCGGCGATCTCTGCCTCCCAGGCTTCGGGAGCCGGGTCGGCCCACTCGCGCTGCTCGATGGTGAGCGCCGTGGGGTCTGTTGCGGCCCACCAGTGCTGCCAGTGAGGTTCGGGCGAGCCGTTGATGCCGGGAACGAGCAGGGTGCGGGTCATGGCGCTCTCCTTGGCTTTGCCGGAAAAATCTATCATCTTTGTCGTGATATTTCGTTCCAAACTCGGCCGCGCCCGGGAAATCACATTCTCCCGCCGCGGCTGCCCGCAGTGTCGCGTCATGCGCCGGGCTGTGGCAGGCTGGCGCGGCAGGGCCGGACAAGGGGGGAGGCGATGACGGATTCGGACGCGGCGATCACCATCGAACGCCTTGAGGGTGATGTCTTCGCGGTGTGCGTTGCCGGGGCTGGCCGCGAAACACGCCACCATGTGCTGCTTGCGCCGGTCGTGCTGGCACGCCTTGCTCCCGGACACGCGCCGGAGCGGCTGGTCGAGGCGGCCTTCCGCTTCCTGCTCGACCGCGAGCCCGCGCAGGCGATCCTCGCACGCTTCGATCTGCCGGTGATCGCCCGCTATTTCCCCGAGTTCGAGCGCGAATTGCCGCGCTATCTGGCGCGCGGCTGAGCCGGGCGCGGGTCGGTCAGGGGATCAGCCGCGCCACATAGGGCGGCAGCGCGAAGGCGCCCAGGTGTACGGCGGGCGTGTAATATCGCGTCGCCACTCCTGCTCCTGCGAACCGCCCCTCGAGCACGTCAAGCGGCGTGGCCCGTGCGTCGCCGTCCGTGCCCCAGCCGAACGCCATCGGTCCGCCCGCATAGCTGGGCACCGAGGCAAGATAGCAGGTGGCGTCGGCGAAGAGGGCGCGGAAGGCGCGCATCGTGTTGGTCAGTTCGTCGCCCTGCATGAAAGGCACGCCGTTCTGCGTCACCAGGATGCCCGCAGGGGCAAGGCAGCGTTTGGCCCGACCGTAGAAGGTCTCGGTGAACAGCACCTCGCCGGGGCCCACCGGGTCGGTGGAATCGACGATGATCACATCGAAGAACTCGGCGCAGTCGCGCACGAAGTCGGCCCCGTCGGCGATGACGAGCCGCAGGCGGGGGTCGTCGAAGGCGCCCGCCGAGATTCCGGGCAGGTATTCGCGGCAGAACTCGACCACGCCCGCGTCGATCTCGACCATGGTGACATGCTCGACGGCGGCATGGCGCAACGCCTCGCGCGCCATGCCGCCGTCGCCGCCGCCGATGATCAGCACCCGGCGCGCCGCCCGATGCGCCAGGATCGGCACATGGGTCAGCATTTCGTGGTATATGAAATTGTCGGCCTCGGTGACCTGCACCACACCGTCGAGCGTCATCACCCGCCCGAAGGTGCCGTTCTCGAAGACGCGGATGCGCTGATGCGCGGTCTCGCTGTCGTAGAGCAGCCGGTCGACCGAGAGTGCCTGCCGGTAATGGGCATGCAGCCGCTCGGTCTCCCACTCGGTCACGCGCGCGCCTCCACCAGCCCGTCGCCGCGCAGGAGTTCCGTCACGCGCACGTCGTCGGTCACGAAGGCGGCCTTCAGCACGCCGACTGCGCGCCAGGGCTGCGCGTCGCCGCACATGAACACGTCGAAGGCGCCATAGCCGATCTCGGGCCAGGTGTGCACGCTGATGTGGCTCTCGGCCAGCACCGCCACGCCGCTCACCCCCTGCGGGCTGAACTTGTGCGTGTGGATGTGCAGCAGCGTCGCGCCGCAGGTTTCCACACAGTCGCGGAACGCCTGCGCGATGCGTGCCTCGTCGTCGAGACCGGTGCCATCGACCACCTCGATGATGAGATGCGTGCCCGCGAAGACGCGACCGCCGCGACGGATGAAATGGTCGTGCCGCGTCTCGTCGAGCAGGCTCGCGGCGGTGACCTGGGTCTTGCCCGCAATGCGGGCGGTTACGGAATCTTCCGCATGGGCGCCTGTCTCCAGACCGATCCCCAGTTGGAAGAGGTTGCCATCGTGCATGACGCACCCCCTTCTGACCAGCAGACTAATCCAGAGGTCCCTTAGCGCCCCCCCACGCCTCGGCGCGAAGTTGGGATCGGTCCCCTGACTCGTGGGGGGCACCTAAGGGGGTTCGGAGATTCGCGCAAGGGGCTGCGGTGCGGGCAGCACGAGTTTTTCGACCGCCACCCGCCCGGGTGGTGGCCGGGCGCGGCGTTTTATGGGGTAATAAGATACCTATTTTAGAACACATTGGAATTACGCGGATAATTCGGCACAAAGCCCCTTGACCTGCCGCATCCAGGCGTTAGAAACCGCCCGTCCGGCGCGGGTGGTCCCGCGCCCCATCCATTCTGGCAGGACCGAGATGAAAACCTACACGGCGAAACCGGCCGACATCGACAAGAAATGGATCCTGATCGACGCCGAGGGCATCGTTCTGGGCCGTCTCGCCACGATCGTCGCCAGCCGGCTGCGCGGCAAGCACAAGCCGAGCTTCACCCCGCACATGGACATGGGCGACAACGTGATCGTCATCAACGCCGACAAGGTGCAGATGACCGGCAACAAGCGCGCCGACAAGATCCACTACTGGCACACCGGGTATCCGGGCGGCATCAAGAGCCGCAGCGCCGGGCAGATCCTCGAAGGCAAGCACCCCGAGCGGCTGATCGAGATGGCGGTGAAGCGGATGCTGCCTGGCGGCAAGCTGTCGCGCCAGCAGATGACGCATCTGCGCATCTACGCCGGGGGAGAGCATCCCCATGTCGCCCAGAACCCCGAGGTTCTGGACCTGCGCGCGATGAACCCCAAGAACACGCGGAGCGCCTCGTGATGGCAGAAGACATCAAGACCCTCGACGATCTTAAGGCCGCCGTCGGCGGCACCGAGGCGCTGGCCGCTGCCGCGCCCGCACGCGAGCCGAAGCGCGACGCGCTGGGTCGTTCCTATGCCACGGGTCGGCGCAAGGACGCCACCGCGCGCGTCTGGATCCGGCCCGGTTCGGGCAAGGTGGTCGTCAACGGCAAGGAGATGGCGGTGTATTTTGCCCGTCCCGTGCTGCAGATGATCCTGCGCCAGCCCTTCCAGGTTGCGGGCGTGGCGGGCCAGTTCGACGTGATGGCCACCGTGAAGGGCGGCGGGCTCTCTGGTCAGGCCGGAGCGGTCAAGCACGGCATCAGCCGGGCGCTGCAACTCTACGACCCGACGCTGCGCGGGGCGCTGAAGGCCGCGGGCTTCCTCACCCGCGACGACCGCGTGGTGGAACGCAAGAAATACGGCAAGCGCAAGGCGCGCCGCAGCTTCCAGTTCTCCAAGCGCTGACGCGCGGAAAAGCGGGACAGGGGCCGCCGCAGTGCGGCCCCTTTTCGTTGCGCGATGGACTTTTCGACGGTCCGCGCCTAACCAGAACGGTGCCGCGCGGGCAGGCCGGGCGGGGGGCGCTGCCCCCGTCCCCGCGGCCGCGGGGACCCCCCCGGAGTATTTCGGGGAACGATGAAGGACGGGCGGAGGCGCGCATGGCGGTGGGGCTGTTCGATTCGGGGCTGGGCGGGCTTACCGTCTATGACGCGGTGGCGAAGGGTCGAGCGGCTCTTCGCCGCCGGGTGCGATCTGGTGATCCTGGCCTGCAACACCGCCTCGGCGGCGGCGCTCCGGCGCATGCAGGAGGGCTGGGTGCCGAAGGACAAGCGCGTGCTCGGCGTCTTCGTGCCGCTGATCGAGGCGCTGACCGAACGCGACTGGGGCGACAATTCGGCCCCGCGCGAGGTGGCGGTGAAGCATGTGGCGCTCTTCGCCACGCCCGCCACGGTGGCCTCCCGCGCCTTCCAGCGGGAACTGGCGTTCCGCGCCGTTGGGGTCGATGTCGAGGCGCAGCCCTGCGGCGGGCTGGTGGACGCGATCGAGGACGGCGACCTGATCCTCGCCGAAGCGCTGGTGCGCAGCCATGTCGAGGCGCTCTTGCGGCGCATGCCGAAACCCGAGGCGGCCGTGCTGGGCTGCACCCATTACCCGCTGATGGAGGAGGTCTTCCGGGAGGCGCTGGGCGAGGACGTGCGGGTGCTGAGCCAGCCGATCATCGTGGCCGAGAGCCTGGCCGATTACCTCGGGCGGCGCCCGGAGATGCTGGGCGCGGGCGCGGGCGGGCAGTTCCTGACCACCGGCGACCCGGAGCGGCGCCTAGATGACACCGAACGGAAGAGACACGACCCATGCACAACGTCGCCATCCTCGGAGCCTCGGGCTATACCGGCGCGGAGTTGGTGCGCATCCTCGCCACCCATCCCGGCATGCGCATCCGCGCGCTCTCGGGCGAGCGCAAGGCGGGGCAGGCGATGGCCGAGGTCTTCCCGCATCTCGCCCATCTCGACCTGCCGGTGCTGCAGAAGATCGAGGAGATCGACCTCGCGGGCATCGACCTCGCCTTCTGCGCGCTGCCGCATGCCACCACGCAGGCGGTGATCGCCGGGCTGCCGCGCGATCTGCGCGTCGTCGATCTGTCCGCCGACTTCCGGCTGCGCGACCCGGCCGCCTACCACACCTGGTATGGCAAGCCGCACGAGGCGCCGGAATTGCAGGCCGAGGCCGTCTATGGCCTGACCGAGTTCTACCGCGACGCGATCCGCCGACCCCGACGAGATCGTCATCGACCTCAAGGCCGGGGTATCGGGCGCCGGGCGGGCGATGAAGGAGAACCTGCTGCACGCCGAGCTGTCGGAAGGCACGCACCCTTATGCCGCGGGCGGCACGCACCGGCATCTGGGCGAGTTCGACCAGGAGTTCTCCGCCGTGCTCGGCCGCCCGGTGCGGGTGCAGTTCACCCCCCACCTGCTGCCGATGAACCGCGGCATCCTCGCCAGCGTCTACGTCCGTGGCGAGCCGCAGGCGGTGCACGAGGCACTCGCGCGGCGTTACGCGGGCGAGCCCTTCCTGCATGTGCTGCCCTTCGGCACGGTGGCCTCGACGCGCAGCATCCGTGGCTCGAACTTCGTCCATATCGGCGTCGTGGGCGACCGGCTGCCGGGGCGCGCGGTGGTCTTCGCCGCGCTCGACAACCTCGCCAAGGGCTCCAGCGGGCAGGCGATCCAGAACGCCAACCTGATGCTGGGCCTGCCCGAGACCGAGGGGCTGATGCTGGCCCCGATGTTCCCCTGAGGAGGCAGACATGCGCGGGCTGAAGAAGAAACGCCGCATCCAGCTCATCCTGGTGGCCTTCGCGGCGCTTGCCGTCTCCACCGCGCTGATCGGCTACGGCATGCGCGACGGCATCAACTTCTTCCGCTCGCCCTCGGAGGTGGCCGGGGCGCCGCCGGGCCCGAACGAGACCTTCCGCATCGGCGGGCTGGTGGAGGAGGGCACGCTGGTGCGCGGCGCGGGCGAGACGATCACCTTCTCGGTGACCGACGGCGGCGCCTCGATCCCGGTGCGCTTCACCGGCGTGCTGCCCGA
>PHEG01000171.1 GCA_002842835.1 Alphaproteobacteria bacterium HGW-Alphaproteobacteria-2
GGCCCCCGTGCCGCTGCCCGCCGCGGGCCTGCTGATGCTCGGCGCGCTCGGCGGTCTCGGGCTTCTGGCGCGCCGCCGCCGCCGCGCGGCCTGAGCGCACATCCCGACCGGACGGCCAGAGGCAGCCCTGCGGGGCTGTCTTTCCATTTGTATGCATGAATCCGCCACCTGCCCCGGTCCTGCCATAGTTTGATCCGCTTTCCCGGCGACGAAGGCGGGGTGCGGCGCGCCGGCGATGCGTGCCGCCGCAGAGGCATCGGCGGGGCAGGAGACATGCGGACCGGCGCAGGGCACGGGAAGCGGGGCAGGGGGTGCGCCTTCCGGCGCGCCATGTGGCCGCGCGCCTTCCGGCGCGACACGCAGGGTGGCGTGTCGGTCGAGTTCGCGCTCTGGATTCCCTTCCTCATGGCGCTGCTGCTCTTCGCCATCGACGCCTCGCTCGCCTTCGCGCGGCAGTCGAGCTTCATGAGCGTCTCGCGCGAGACGGCGCGCATCGTCGCGCGCCACGGGCTCGACCGCGACGAGGCCGAGTCCTATGCCGCGCGGCTCGCCACCTTCAGCGGCCACCGGCCGGATGTGGAGGTGGCGCTGGAGGCCGACCGGGTGACGGTGACGATCTCGGCCGAGACCCGGGCGGTGGCCCCCTTCGGCGCGCTCGGGCTTGTCGCGGGCGGCACGATCTCGGCCAGCGTCACCCAGATCCTGGAGCCGATCTGATGCCCGCCGCCCACCCTCCGGCGCAGCGCCCCGGCCGGTTCGCCGCCGGCGACGAGGGCGCGGCGACCGTCTTCGCGCTGTTCTGGGCGACGGTGCTGCTGCTCTTCATCGGCATCGCGGTGGATGGCGGCAATGCCTGGCGCGAGCGCGAGGTCATGCAGACCGCCGCCGATGTCGCCGCCCATGCCGGCGCGGTGGCGCTGGCCCGCGGCGAAGGGCCGCAGGCCGCCGAGGCGGCCGCCGAGGCGGCCTTCGCGCTCAACGCGCCCTCCGCGCGCCACGGCGCCGTGCTCGCCCGGGCCGGGCAGGAGATACGGGCGCTGCCCGATGCCGTCACCGTGCGGCTGGCGCGCGGGCAGGCGGCCGGAAACGCCCTGCCCACCTATCTCCTGCGGCTGGCGGGCCTCGTCTCGATCGACATGGCGGCGCAGAGCACGGCGATGCTCGCGCCCGTCCGGCGCTGTGACCCGGGCAACGGGGTCTATGCCCGCGGCGCGATCGAGATCCGCGACAGGCTGGAGGCGGGCGCGGGCTACTGCCTGCACGGCCAGCGCGGCGTGCGCCTCGAAGGCGGGCTGCGGCTCGACCCGGGCGCGGGGATCGGCATGCCGGACCTCGCCGCCTGCGGCGCCGCCTGCGCCGGTGCGGGGGCCGCCGCCTTCGAGATGAACCTGCTGCGCCCTCCGGCCGCGGAGGAGATCGCGCGCCTGCACCGCGTCTTCCTGAAGGGTGAACAGGCGGATCCGGCCTGGCGCGTCTTCTTCGCCGCCCATCCGCTGGCGCGCGATCTCTCGGCGCTCGACGAGGTGGGGGTGAAGGTGGAGCGCCTGCGCCGCGGCGATGTCGTGGTGCTGCGGCCCTGGCAGTTCGAGCGCATCCGCGACTTCCCCGCCGGGCTCGTCTACACCACCACCTGCCGCCCCACCCGCGAGGACCCGGCGGGCGCGTCGCGGCTGGTGATGGGCGCGCGCGGCCACCCGGTGCGCGGCGCGGTGCTGATCACCGACTGCCCGGTGCATTTCGCGCCCGGCGCGGTGCTGGAGGCCGCGCTTCTGCTGACCACCGATGCCGGGGCGGGGGCCGTCACGGCCGCGAGCGGCGCCCGGGCAGGGGAGGGGGGTGGCAACTGCCGCGCCCCGGGCCGGGGGGTCGTCATGGCGGCGGGGGATGTGACCGTCCCGGCGGAGTTCCTGGGCTCCAACGCGGCGCTCGTGGCGGCCGGCAGCATCACCGTGCAGGAACGCGCCGCGGTACAGGTGGCGGCGGCGGATGCCGAGCTCTTCCGCGGCTGGCCCGGGGCGGTGCGGCGCGACGACGGCGGGCCGGGGCGGGGCAGCCTGCGCGGCCTGGCCCTGCACGCCGGGGCCGGCATCCGCCTCGAGGCGCCTCTCTCGCTGGAGGCCTGCGAGACCGGCGACGGCAGCCTGCTGCCCGAGCTGCGCGTCCTGCACCACGCCGCCCCGGAGGCGCGCGCCGCGCTGCAGGGAATGATCGCCGCCGAGGCGGAGGCCCGGGCGAAAAGGGTTGCCGAACGGCTGCGGGAGCGGTTCAAGGAGGGGCGGTAGCGTCGCGTGCGGGCAATGGCTATGCTGCCAGTGCAGGGTCATGGGCGGCGGCGACCGGATATCCAATGAGCAACAAGTCTCTTCCGGTTCTCGGTGTCGTCATCGTCACCTACAATTCCGAGGATGTGATCCTCGACTGCCTGGAAAGCCTTCTGGCAGCCCGGTCGGTGCGGCTGCACATCGTCCTGGTGGACAATGCCTCGACCGACCGGACGGTGGAGACGCTGCGGGACTGGGCCTCCGGCGCGACAGCCCATGCCCCGCCCGCGGACGCGCCCTTCGCGGTCCCCGTCTCGGCCAAGCCCCTGGTCCTGCACGAGGCGGCGCCGGGGGATGCGCCAGCGGATGCGGGGCTGACGCTCCTGCATGCCGGGGTCAACGGCGGCTTCGCCGCCGGGGTGAACCTCGGGCTCGCCCATCTCGCGCAGCGCCCGGAGATCGGCCGCTTCTGGATCCTGAACCCCGACAGCCTGGTGCCGCCGGAGACACCCGCCGCCTTCGCGGCCTGGCCGGAGCCGGAAGGCGGGTTTTCCCTCATGGGGGGGCGGCTGCTCTATCATGACGCGCCGGAGCGGATTCAGGGGGACGGGGGGCGCTACAACCGCCTGACCGGCGTCACCAGCAACATCAACTTCTCGCGCAGGCATGCCGAGGCCGCCGCACCTTCCGCGGAGCGGTTCGACTTCATCTGCGGCGGCAGCATGGTGGCGAGCCGCGCCTTCTACGAGCGCGCGGGGCCCCTGCCGGAGGATTACTTCCTCTACTACGAGGAGGTGGACTGGGCGCAGCGCCGCGGCGGCCTGCCGCTTGTCCATTGCCCGTCCGGCATCGTCTATCACCGGGCGGGGACGGCGATCGGGTCGCCCACGATGTCGCGCGGCCCGTCGGTCCTGTCGGCCTATTTCCTGCACCGTGCCCGCATGCGCTTCATGCGCCGCCATCATCCGGCATCCCTGCCGATTGCCTATGGCTACGGCCTTGCGAAGGCGGCGCAGTTCCTGCTGAAGGGGCATCGCGCGCAGGCCGCGGCGCTTCTGCGGGCGCTCCACGGGGCAGGGCCGCCCGTGGCGCTGTGCGCCGCACTCGGGCCCGGCGCGCTGCGCAGGCTGTCCGCAGGATCGTTGCAGACGCGATCCCTGCCGGAAAGCCCGGGGGCCTGACATGCCGCAGCCCTCTCCCGATCCCGCCGTCTCCATCGTGCTGCCGGCCTTCAACCGCGAGGGCTCGATCCGCATGGCGATCGAGAGCGTGCTGCGCCAGAGCTGGACGGATTTCGAGCTCATCGTCGTCGACGACGGCTCGGCGGATGCCACCATGGCCCGCGTGGCGGAGGTGCAGGACCCGCGCATCCGACTCGTCGCCCATCCGCGCAACAGGGGCGCGAGCGCGGCGCGCAACACCGGCATCCGCGAGGCGCGGGGGGCGTG
>PHEG01000172.1 GCA_002842835.1 Alphaproteobacteria bacterium HGW-Alphaproteobacteria-2
CCGCACGGTGGCGGCGACGAACCGAAACCTGCTCGGCACGCAGCACCGCCACCTGCCCTATTTCGTCGAGGCGCTGCGAAGCAACGAAACGGTCTTCACGGTGACGCAACTCGAGTCGGGCGGGTTCGAGTTCAACTATTCCCGTCGGCTCACCGCTGACAAACGCAACATCGGGGTGATCGTGGTGCGCGCCGATCTGGGCGCGCTGGAGCGAAGCTGGGTTGGCACCTCCGAGGCCGTCGCGGTGACCGACTCCGAGGGGCGCGTCATCCTTGCCACCGAACGCGGCTGGCGCGGCCGCACCCTCGCCGAGGCACTGAGCGAGCGCCCCGCGCGCTCGGCTGTGTTCAGCGCCATCGAGGCCGCCGCCGACTGGGGGCCAGTGCTGCCCGACGCCTATCTCTCCGGCCAGGCGCTTCTGCGCACCGACGGGCGCATCCCGTTCCGCGGCTGGCGGCTCACCTCGTTCACCGCCTATGCCTCGGTGCGCCAGCGGGTGAACACGGTTCTGGCGCTCGAGGCGATGGGCTTCGCGCTGCTGCTCTCGCTGGGCTTTTACGCCGCTTCGCGCAGCTCAACGCGCGGCTCCAGCGCGAAATCGCCGAGCGCGAGAAGGCGCAGAACGAGTTGCGCGTGGCCGAGCAGACGCTGGTGCAAAGCTCGAAGCTCGCGGCACTTGGCGAGATGTCGGCCTCGGTGAGCCACGAGCTCAACCAGCCGCTCGCCGCGATGAAGACCTATATCGCGGGCGCCCAGCTTCTGATCCGTCGCCGCCGCACCGAGGAAGCGGTGGCGAGCTTCCATCGCATCGATGACCTGATCGAGCGCATGACGGCGATCACCCGCCAGCTCAAGTCCTACGCGCGCAAGGGCAGCGAAGATGTGGCGCCCGTCGATCTTCGCCGCTCGGTGGATGCCGCGCTCTCGATCATGGAGCCACAACTCAACCGCCTGAAGACAGAAGTCGTCACCGACATGCCGCCCGAGCCGGTGATCGTGCTGGCCGACCGGCTGCGCCTCGAACAGGTGATCATCAACCTGTTGCGCAACGCGCTCGACGCGCTGAAGCCGCAGGCCGATCGGCGCATCGAGATCCTTCTCAGCCGCGGCAACCAGGCGGTGCTCAGCGTGCGCGACAACGGCCCCGGCATTGTCGATCTCGACGGGCTCTTCGAGCCTTTCTACACCACCAAGGCCCCGGGCGAGGGTGTGGGGCTGGGCCTCGCCATCTCGACTGGCATTGTGAAGGACTTCGGTGGCAGGCTGACCGCACACAACGGCGCCTCGGGCGGCGCGGTCTTCGAGGTGACGCTGCCGCTGCATGCCGCAAGCGGCCCGCAGAAGACCGCAGCGGCGGAATGACCGACGCGGCAGAGCAGGACACGGAGACCATGCGGGAAACCATGAAGATCGCCATCGTCGACGACGAGCAGGACATGCGCCAGTCGATCAGCCAGTGGCTGACGCTCTCGGGCTACGAGACAGAGACCTTCGGCTCTGCCGAGGCAGCTCTCAAATCGGTCGGCGCCGACTGGCCGGGGATCGTGATCAGCGACATCAAGATGCCCGGCATGGACGGCATGGCGCTCTTGCGCCGCCTGATGCAGATCGACCGCGGCCTGCCGGTGATCCTGGTAACCGGCCATGGCGATGTGGCCATGGCGGTGGAGGCGCTGCAACTGGGCGCCTACGACTTCATGGAGAAGCCCTTCAACCCGGAGCGCATGACCGATCTCGCCCGTCGCGCCACCGAGGCGCGCAGGCTCACGCTCGACAATCGCGCGCTGCGCCGCGAACTGTCGTCGGGCAGCGTTCTGCTGCGCAAGCTCGTCGGCAGCTCGCCCGTGATGGAGCGGCTGCGCGAGGACATCCTCGACCTCGGCCAGGCCGACGGCCATGTCCTGATCGACGGGGAGACGGGCACCGGCAAGAGCCTCGTCGCCCATGCCCTGCACGCCTGCGGGCCGCGCGCGGGCAAGCCGTTCGTCACCATCTCCTGTGCCGCCCACGGCGAGGAGGAACTGGCGCAACGGCTCTTCGGACCGCAGGCGAACGGTGCCGCCGGTCTGCCGCTGCTGGAACAGGCCGAAGGTGGCACACTCTGTCTCGAGGACATCGAGGATCTGCCCCCGGCGCTCCAGGCCCGGCTGCTCGAACGCATCGACAGCGCCGAGGGACGCGGCGACCGCGGGCTGCGCATCCTGGCGATCTGCAACAACCAGGACCCCGAACGCAGTTGCGAGCAGGCGCTGCGCCCCGATCTCTTCTTCCGGCTCTCGGCGATGAAGTTGGTGCTGCCGCCGCTGCGCAACCGCGGCGAGGACATACTTGCGCTTTTCAACCGCTTCACAGAGCAGTTCGCCGAGGAATACGGCTGCGCTCCGCCCGCGATCTCGGCACAGGACGCGGCGCGGCTCATGCAGGCGCCCTGGCCAGGCAACGTGCGCCAGCTCATCAACCTCGCCGAGCGCGCCGTGCTCCAGAGCCGCCGTGACGGCGCCAGCCTCGGCGCGCTGCTCTCGGGCGAGGACGCGCTGCCGCAAACCGGGGTGGAGGGCGGCGGCAAGCCACTCAAGGACTATGTCGAGGCCTTCGAGCGGATGCTCATCGACAACACCATGCGCCGCCACCGCGGCTCCATCGCCGCGGTGATGGATGAACTGAGCCTGCCGCGACGCACGCTCAACGAGAAGATGGCGAAATACGGGCTCAGCCGGTCGGACTATCTCTAGGCGCGGGGCGCCTCAGTAGGTGCCGCCCGAACTCATCGAGCCGAAGCTGGTGCCACCCGCCCCGCCGCCCGCGCCCGCGGTTGTTGGCGCGTCCGGGTCGTCATACTCGCCGCGCTCGAAGAACATCAGATCGGAGCCGATGGCATAGCCGCCGTCGATCACACTCTGGAAGCCCGGCATGGGCTCCATGCCGTCGTGGAAGAGCTCTGCCACCACATGCTCGCCTTCGGCGTCGTCGGGCAGCCGCTCGCCGGTGTAGCGGTCCATCTTCACGAACACACTGCCCGGCGGCACGCGGAACGGCCCGCCGCCATAATGTTCGACCGCAACCTTCATGAATGCGTCGAAGACCGGCGCGCACATCGTGCCGCCATAAGCATCGGCGCCGATGCTGCGCGGCTGGTCGAAGCCCATGTAGCAGCCCGCCACGATGTTCGAGGTGAAGCCCACGAACCAAACGTCGAGCGCGTCGTTGGTGGTGCCGGTCTTGCCCGCCACCGGCACCGGCAGGTTGACGCGGCCCGCGGCGGTGCCGCGCTGCACCACGCCCTCCAGCATCGAGGTGACCTGGTAGGCGGTCACCGGGTCGATCACCCGGCGCCGGTCGGCACGGATGGCGGGCGCGCGCCCCGGCGGCAGCGTATCGGCGGCGCAGTCAGCGCAGATACGTGCGTCGTGGCGGAAGATGGTGCGGCCGAGGCGGTCCTGCACGCGGTCCACCAGCGTGGGCTCGATGAATTCGCCGCCGTTGGCCAGCATCGCATAGGCGCGCACGATGCGCAGCATCGTCGTCTCCTGCGAACCCAGCGCGTTGGCCACATAGGGCTGCATCCGGTCATAGACGCCGAAGCGCTCGGCGTAGCGCGCCACCGTCTCGAGCCCCACCTCCTCGGCCAGACGCACCGTCATCAGGTTGCGCGACCGCTCGATGCCGGTGCGCAGGGGGGTCGGCCCGTAGAAGCGCCCGGAGGCGTTCTGCGGTCGCCAGATCTCGCCCGAACCCGTGTCCATCTCGATCGGCGCGTCGATCACGATGGTGCCGGGCGTATAACCCGAATCGAGTGCCGCCGCGTAGACCAGCGGCTTGAAGGCGGAACCGGGCTGGCGCAACGCCTGGGTGGCACGGTTGAACACCGAGTCCTGGTAGGAAAAGCCGCCCTGCATGGCGAGGACGCGGCCGGTATTCACGTCCATCGCCAGAAAGGCGCCCTGCAACTCGGGGATCTGGCGCAGCGACCAGTGGCGCAGGCGGCCGTCCTCGGCAAGCACCGGAGCCACATGCACCACGTCGCCCACCCGCACGATATCGCCCGCCGCCTGCGGCTTCGGCCCGGCGCTGCCGTCCTCGTTGAGCCGCCGCGCCCAGGTGACCTCATCGACCGGGATACGGCCGCCACCTGCCAGCCGTCGATGTCGCGCGGCACGCGCAGATCGGCGAGAGCAGCGCGCCAGGATTCGCCCTCGAGCATTTCGGAGGGCAGTTGCGCGAGCCCGCCGCGCCACCGCCCTCGGCGGCGGTCATACTCTTCCAGCCCCTTGCGGAAGGCGCGCTCGGCAGCCTCCTGCAGCACCGGATCCAACGTGGCACGGATGGCAAGCCCGCCGGTGAAGAATTCCTCCTCCGAATAGCGCTCGGAAAGCTGGCGGCGGATCTCGTCGGTGAAATAGCCGCGGGGGGGGAGGCCTTCGCGGAAGGCGGGAAAATCGCCGTTCTGCACGCTGCGCAGCGGGGCCGCAATCGCCGCGTCACGCGCCGCGGCGGTGATGTAGCCGTTCTCTTGCATCTGGCGCAGCACGAAGTTGCGCCGTTCGGTAACCCGCTCCTTCGCGCGCACGGGATGGTAGTTCGAGGGCGCCTGCGGCAGCGCAGCGAGGAAGGCGGCCTCCTCCAGATCGAGTTCGGTCAGCGCCTTGCTGAAATAGGTCTGTGCCGCCGCCGCAACGCCGTAGGAGTTCTGCCCGAGGAAAATCTCGTTGAGGTAAAGCTCGAGGATCTGCTCCTTCGTCAGCGTCTGCTCGATCCGCGCGGCGAGGATGATCTCCTTGATCTTGCGCTCGGCCGTGCGGTCGCCCGAGAGCAGGAAGTTCTTCATCACCTGCTGGGTGATGGTGGAGGCCCCGCGCAGCGTCTCGCCGCGCGAGCGCACCGCATCGACGAACGCTGCCGCCATGCCGCGCACGTCGTAGCCCTTGTGCAGGTAGAAGTTCTTGTCCTCGGCCGAGATGAAGGCCTGCTTGACCAGATCGGGGATCTCGGCCGCGGGCACAAAGAGCCGCCGCTCATGGGCGAACTCGTCCATCAGCCGGCCTTCGGCGGAATAGATGCGGCTGATCGTGGGCGGGGCATACTGCGCAAGCTGGGTGTGGTTGGGCAGATCGCGCGCGTAGATCCACAGCACGGCCCCCACCGAGAGTGCGAGCAGCACCAGCCCGTTCGTCGCCCAGGCGAAGAGGAAGCCGAAGAAGTTGAGGATCGCCCGGATCACGCCTGCCCCCGTTGTCCGCGCCTTTATAGGCGCGCCGCGCGCCGCGGTCAAAACACGGCTGCGCCCGACGCCGTGCGGCTGGCGGCAGCCCGCCGCCCGCACCGATTGACGCCCCCGCGCCCTCCGCCTAAGCCTTGCCCGACCCTCGCCCGCGGAGCCCCCCATGAGCCTTAGCCACGGCCGCCCCTATCTCGCCATTCCCGGGCCTTCGGTGATCCCCGACCGGGTGCTCGCCGCGATGATGCGCCCCGCGCCCAACATCTATTCCGGCCCGCTGACCGAGATGATGGAGGGGCTGG
>PHEG01000173.1 GCA_002842835.1 Alphaproteobacteria bacterium HGW-Alphaproteobacteria-2
CCGAAGATGCCGGAAAACAATGCATTGGCTCCTCCGGTTACAGCACTTCCGAAGGCGTCCTGCACCGGTCGGAACGCCGTGTTGAAGGCCGCGCGCGAAACGCTCGCCCCAAGCCCGCGCAACACGTCCGAGAGCCGTGCCCCGTCGAACACCAGCCCGTCCACCGCGCGCCGCAGCCCGAAGCCGATCGAGCGCGAGAGCCCCTCCACCTCGCGCCCGGTGAACAAGAGCGTGCGCCGGAAGCCCTCCATCTCGCCCAGGAATTCCCCGGTTACATCCCCCGCCCGCCCCAGCGTCGCCTCGAGCGCCCGCAAATCCTCGTCGAGCGCATCCACATCGCCCCGCAACTCATCCATTCTGCGCCCCTTTCCTGTCAGGATATCGCGCCATCAGCGCCGCGAGCCCCGCGCGCCCCAGCCCCGGCCCGCGCCCCTCGCCCAGCATCAGCGCCAGCTCCCCCGGCGTCAGCGCCCAGAACTCCCATGGCCGCAGCCCCAGCCCGGCAATTCCGGCACGCATCAGCCCGCCCCAGTCGAGCCCGCTCATCCCGGCACCGCGAAGGCCCGCGCCAGCAGCTCCGCCGCCGCCCGCGCCGCCGCCATGGGTGCGAGCCCAGTGTCGGCCTTCGCCAGATCGACCGCCGTCCCCTGCCAGCCGCCGCCCCTCAACCCCGCCGCCAGCACCAGCAGCACGTCGCGGGCCGAGAACGCGCCCCCCTCGAAGCGCTCCACCAGCGCCACCAGGCTCCCCGCCTCCAACGCAGTCTCCAGTTCCGCCAGCGCCCCCAGCGTCAGCTTCGCCACGCGCCGCTCGCCCGCCACCACCAGCGCCACCTCCCCCGCATGCGGATTGGCCATCAGAGCGCCGTGAAGGCCAGCGCGCCCGCCGAGGCCAGCGCAATCTCGTAGCTCGCCTCGCCGTCATGGCTGCCCGCGTACTCGAGCGAGGTCACCTGAAACGCCCCCTGCACCAGGCCGAAATCGGGTATGACCACCTGCACATCCGGCAGGTCCCCGTCGAAGAATACCTGCCGCATCCTGGCATCGCTCGCCCCGTCGCGGAAGATGCCCGAACCGCTGATCGCCGCCGATTTCACACCCGCGCCCGCCAGCAGTTCGCGCCAGCCACCGGCACTGTCCAGCGCCGTTATATCAATGCTTTGAGCGTTGAAGCTGATGCGCGTCGCGCGCAGCCCCGCCACCGTCTGGAAATTGCCCGACCCGCTCAGATCCATCTTCACCAGCAGGTCCTTGCCCCTCTGCACCGCCATCTCGCGCTCCTTGCCCGATCAATCCCCGGCCTCGACCAGCGCGCGAAAGATAAGCAACACCTCTCGCCGCCTCGCTCCGCCCACACCCGCCCGCGCCCGTGCCCGCGCCAGCCGCAGGCTCACCAGCCGCCCGACGGCCAGCGCCAGCGGCGCCTCCTCCAGCGCGCCGCTCACCGCGCCCGCCGCCGCCTTCACCGCGGCAAAGCCCGTGTCCTCGCCGCGCACCGCCACCACCAGATCGAGTTGCAGAAGCGCCGCGCCCTGTCCCGAGACGTCGCGCCCCTCCTCCGCGCCGATCTGTACGAAGAGTGCGGGCAAGGCCCCTGCGGGCGGGTTGTCGAACACCGCATCGCCCACCAGTGCCGCCAGCGCCGCATCGCCCGCCAGCCGCTGATAGACGGCCGCCTGCACCGCCCCCGACACCGCATAGCTCATGCCCCGCCCGCCCCTTCATCGTTCCCAAAATACTCCGGGGTGAATGCGCCACAGGCGCAGAGGGGCAGCGCCCCTCCGCCCCGGCCCGCCACGCGCCTCACGCCAGCCCCTCCTCGCGACAGAAGCAGGTGAGGTACCGCCCCGCCGGGTCCTCCATCGCCACTGCCTCGATGGCAAGCAGCCGCGCGCCCGCGCGGAACCGCTGCCCGGGCACCGGCCGCGAGGCCGCTCCCGGTCCCGCCGCGCGCACCACCACCCGCCAGGCGAGCCGCGACAGCGCGAGCCCCGCCTCCGCCCGCTCGCCCCCCGTGCGCAGCCGCAGTTCCGCCCAGAGCGTACCGAGCACCACCCAGCCGGGGGGGCCTTCACCGCCCGCACCGTCAGGCACCCCTGCCCGCGCCTCCAGCACCAGCGGCGTGTTCAGATGCACCGGCCTCATCGCGCGCTCCCCAGAACCCGCACCGTGCGGTAATGCTCGATCAGCGCCATCACCCCGAAGGGCATCGCCCCGGTGCCCGCCTCGCGACGGTTCTCGTAATACTCCGCCGCCAGCAGCAGCACCGCCTGGCGCAGGTCGTGCGGCAGCCCGTCCCACTCCGCGGCGTAGCCCGCGATGAACTCCACCTCCGCACGCCCGGCGCGCGGCACCATGGGCAGCGCCGTGCCGGTCGCCCGCAGCACCGGGCGCAGCGCATCCTCGACCAGCGCATAGCGCGCCGGGTCCACCACCACCGCCACCCCGTCGGCGCCGCGCAGCCGCAGCTCGGCCAGCACGCTCACCGGCGCCACCGGCAACGGCTGCACATCGGGCTCGCGCCAGTCGGCGATGCGCCACAGGAACGCGCGCGCCAGCAGCACCTTCGAGATACGCGCCTCGATCGCCGCCATGGCGGCGCGCAGACAGGCCTGCAACAGCCCGTCCTCGGCGCCGTCGTCGGCAAAGCCGCGCCCCAGGCGCAGATGCTCGCGGAACGCCGCGAGCGGCAGCGCCGCATCCGGCACCGCCGTCAATTCGGTAAGAATCATGCAATTGTCTCCGCGGCTTGCAGACCGTTCCTGCGGCCCGCCGGAGTACGCTCCGGCGGGCCCTCGCCATGGCTGCCACCCCGTCAGGCCACGGCGAATTTCAGCAGCTTGATCGCCGCGAAGTCGCTCACGTCGCCGCCCACGCGCCGCGTGGCGTAGAACAGCACGTGCGGCTTGGCCGAGAACGGATCGCGCAGGATGCGCAGGTCGGGCCGTTCGGCGATCGTGTAGCCCGCGCGGAAATCGCCGAAGGCGATGGCGAAGGCATCCGGCCCGATGTCGGGCATGTCCTCGGCCAGCAGCACCGGATAGCCCATCAGCCGCGCGGGCTCGCCCGCCGACAGCCCGTCCGACCACAGGAAGCGCCCGTCGGCATCCTTCATCTTGCGCACCGCACCGGCGGTCTTCGAGTTCATCACGAAGCTGCCGTTGGCGCGGTAGCGCGCGCCCAATGCATAGACCAGATCGACCACCGCATCGGAGGGCGCGGCAGACGCGAAATCTCCCGCCGCGCCCGTGGGTACGTAGCCGAGACTCCCCCAGGACCACTGGTCGTTGTCCACGGCCGGATGGACGAGGAACCCGGTCGGCTTCTCCGCCCCGTCGCCGCCGATGAACGCCGCCGCCTCGGCGCGGGCGAACTTGTCGGCGATCCGGTCGGCGAGCCAGCCCTCCACATCGAAGGCCGAATCGTCGAGCAGCCGCTGGCTCGCCTTCGGCATGGCCGAAAGCTCGTGAAGCGGGATAGAGATCCGGTCGATCAGCGGCGTGTCGCTTTCCGGCACGGCCCCCGTCTCGGTCGCCCAGCCCGCGCCCACATCGCTGTGGTCCACCAGCACGTCGAAGGCGGTGGCCTCCACCTGCACCACATTGGCGATCGACCGGATCGAGGCGGCCGAGTTCAGCACGCCCCGGATCCGCTCAGCCGTCTGCGGATCGACCAGATAACCGCCCTCGCCCGCCACCCCTTCGCATGAGGGGCCTCCTGCACGGACGCCTGCGCCAGAACCGGGCGCCCCGGCCGTGTCATGGATTTCTGATCCAGCATATTCACCCGCTCTTCCTGACGCTCCAACCGCTTTGTCATCTCGTCCCGAAAGCCCCTGAAATCGCTCAGGAACCCATCGATCGCCCGCTTCACATCCGCGGCTGGCGCCTGCGCCTCGCTCTCGTTCATGCTCTCACCTCTGCTCGCAATGGGCGCGCACCGCACGCCGCCCCGCCACCTCGTCCCCCGCCATGCGGAAGACCTCCGCCAGCCCCGCCAGAGGCGCGGCCTCCCCGGCCTTGGCGGCGATGCGCGCCTCGGCCAGCATCGGGAAGGTCACCAGCGACACCTCCCAAAGCTCGATCTCGTGCAAACGCCGCCCGCCGCCCGGGCGCGGCTCGGCGCGCACCGCCCGGTAACCGATCGAGAGCCCCTCGATCGCCCCCGCCCGGATCAGCGCCAGCGCCTCGCGCCCGCGCGTCACCTCGGGCAGAACGCGGCCTTTCACCCACAGTCCGCGCGCATCCTCGCGCATCTCGTCCCACACACCCACCGGCTCGCGCGCCTCGTGCTGCCAGAGCATTCGCACCCGCCGCCCCGCGGCCGCGAGTGCTGCAAGAGATGCCGCATAGGCGCCCGGCATCACCACATCGCCGCCCCCGTCCGGCACCCCGAAGAGCGAGGCGTAGCCCGAAATCTCTGTCGCTCCGCTCAGCGCGACCCCATCCTTGGCGTCGCAATATTTACGCTCAAGATCAGCGATCTGTCCGTCCATGCTCGACTGCCTCCTCACCTGGCCATCCGCTCCAGAAGCGCCAAGGCGCCCTGCGTGAGCACCGCGCCAGCGACCCCGAAGACGGCCAGCCACAGCCGCCGCTCCAGCCGCTCCAGCGCCGTCTCGATCATCCCCAGCCGCCGCTCCAGTGCCGCCCAGCGCTCGTCGAGCACCCGCTCGGTCGCCTCCAGCCGCGCCGCCGCCGCGTCGAACGGCTCGTAGAGAAAGCGCGAGCCCCCCGCCTGCACCCGCGCCCTCATGCCCCCTCCGGCCGCGGCCCGAGCCCCAGAATCTGACGTTTTTCCGCTTCGGTCAGGAAACCGGCCGCGCCCACCCGCGCCCAGAGAGCCTCGCGTTCGAGGCTCAGTGCATGCACCCCGTCGAGATCGGGCCTGAGCGTGATCTCGCCGCCCGCAAACCCGCCCAGCCAGTGCCCGGCATGGCTCAGCACGCGCCCCACCAGCGGCAGCACGGTAAGCCGGTAGAAAGCGCGGTTTGCCTCCTGGTAATTGGCATAGGTGGCATCGCCCGGCAGCCCCAGCAG
>PHEG01000174.1 GCA_002842835.1 Alphaproteobacteria bacterium HGW-Alphaproteobacteria-2
GTCCGAACGCTCCCAGTCCTCGCCGAGCACGATCTCGGCGCGCTCGGTCCCGGGTGGGTCGTCGAGATCGATGCGCGAGGCTATGCTCATTCCTCGTTGTACCTGTAACCGATACCATAGAGCGTTTCGATGGCCGAGAACTCGTCGTCTGCCGCGCGCATCTTCTTGCGCAGCCGCTTGATGTGGCTGTCGATGGTGCGGTCGTCGACGTAGACCTGATCGTCATAGGCGACGTCCATCAGTTGATCGCGGCTCTTGACGAAGCCTGGGCGCTGGGCGAGCGCCTGCAACAGCAGGAACTCGGTCACCGTCAGCGTCACGTTCTGGCCCTTCCAGGTGACGGCGTGGCGCAGCGGGTCCATGGTGAGTTCGCCACGCACCATGATCTTGCTCTCTTCCGGGACGCCCGCGACATCGCCCGCAATGGCCTCCTGCCGACGCAGAAGCGCGCGGATGCGCTCCACCAGAAGGCGCTGGCTGAAGGGCTTCTTCACATAGTCGTCCGCGCCCATGCGAAGGCCCAGCACCTCGTCGATCTCGTCGTCCTTGGAGGTGAGAAAGATCACCGGCATGGCGGTCTTCTGACGCAGCCGCTGGAGCAGGTCCATCCCGTCCATCCGGGGCATCTTGATGTCCAGCACAGCCATGTCCGGCAGCCGCCGGTTGAAGGCATCGAGCGCTGCCTGCCCGTCGTTGTAGGTTTCGACTTCGAAGCCCTCGGCTTCAAGCGTCATGGCAACGGAAGTGAGGATGTTCCGGTCATCATCGACCAAGGCAATCCTTGACATGCTGTTGTTCCTTGTCCTGCCCGATGCACTTATTTTTCCCGCATTTTCCGCCGAAACCCGTGAAGAATCAACTGTCAAGTTGCGAATCGGCTACGCCGTCCAGTGCCATTGACGCCAAGATTCGCAAATCTTTGGCTAATTTGACGCGGCAGGCTTCGGCGGAATCCGGCGAAACACCTGCAACCGGGCTGTTCACCCTCCTCACACTGCGTGCTATAGGGGCGCCACTCCGCCACAGCGGGGAGGAGCGGCGCGGGCTGGCCCCCCGTGTCTGGGTATCATTGGGGACGGCGCAGCGCGCCACCTGTGGGAGCTGGCGAATGAAGATAGGGCGGGTGAATCCAACGCAAGAGTTGGAGCATCAAGGCATATCTGGCCTCGGGAAGGTCTACTACAACCTCATGGAACCCGACCTCGTCGAGCAAGCGCTTGGCCGCGGAGAAGGCCACCTCGGCCAAGGCGGGGCGCTTCTGGTGGCAACTGGCCAGTTCACGGGGCGCTCGCCGAGGGACAAGTTCGTCGTCCGCACCCCCGATGTCGAGGCCGAAATCTGGTGGGACAACAACCAGCCCATGGCGCCCGATGCCTTCGACCGGCTCCACGCCGACATGCTGGCCCATCTGAAGAGGCGCGACGTCTTCGTGCAGGATCTCTATGCCGGGGCCGACCCGACACACCGGCTCGACGTGCGCGTGGTGACCGAACTCGCCTGGCACGGGCTCTTCATCAGGCATCTGCTGCGTCGCCCCGAGCGCGCCGAGCTTGACGCTTTCGTGCCCGAGTTCACCATCGTAAACTGCCCATCCTTCAAGGCCGACCCGGCACGCCACGGGTGCCGTTCCGGGACTGTGGTCGCGCTCAACTTCGCCAGAAAACTGATCCTGATTGCCAACACCGAATACGCCGGCGAGAACAAGAAATCGGTCTTCACGCTGCTCAACCACCTGCTGCCCGCCAAGGGCATCATGCCGATGCATTGCTCTGCCAACCACGCTCCGGGCGACCCGGGCGACGCCGCGGTGTTCTTCGGGCTCTCGGGCACCGGCAAGACCACGCTTTCGGCCGACCCGGCGCGCGTGCTGATCGGCGACGACGAGCACGGCTGGTCGGAGTCGGGCATCTTCAACTTCGAGGGCGGCTGCTACGCCAAGACAATCAATCTCTCGGCCGAGGCGGAGCCCGAGATCTACGCCACCACCACGCGCTTCGCCACCGTCATCGAGAACATGGTCTACGACCCCGAGACGCGCGCGCTCGATTTCGAGGACGACAGCCTCACGGCGAACATGCGCTGCGCCTATCCGCTGCATTACATCTCGAACGCCTCGGAGACATCGCTCGGCGGCATCCCGAAGAACATCATCATGCTCACCTGCGACGCCTTCGGTGTGTTGCCGCCCATCGCACGGCTGACGCCCGCGCAGGCGATGTATCACTTCCTGTCTGGCTTCACCGCCAAGGTGGCCGGCACCGAACGCGGCGTGACAGAGCCGCAACCCACCTTCTCCACATGTTTCGGCGCACCCTTCATGCCGCGCCGCCCAGAGGTCTATGGCCAGCTTTTGCGCGAGAAGATCGCGCGCCACAGCTCCACCTGCTGGCTGGTCAACACCGGCTGGACCGGGGGCGCCTATGGCACCGGCTCGCGTATGCCGATCCGCGCCACCCGTGCGCTGCTCGCTGCGGCGCTCAACGGCTCGCTCAACGCGGCCCAGTTCCGCCGCGACCCGAATTTCGGCTTCGAAGTGCCGGTAAGCGTGCCCGATGTGCCCGAAGTGCTGCTCGACCCGCGCCGCACCTGGGACGACCCGGAAGCCTACGACCGTCAGGCAGCCCGGCTGGTGGCGATGTTCGCCGAGAATTTCGCGCAGTACGAAGCGCATATCGACGCCGAGGTGCGCGCCGCCGCCATCGGCTGAGTGGCGCGGGCGCGGCGCAGGGGGTCGCCCGCACGGGCGGCCCTTGCTATTTGCGCACCCTCTCGCGCCAGAGTGTAAAGAGCCCTGCCGCGACCACCAGCGCGGCACCTGCCACCACGTTTGGGCGCAGCGCCTCGCTGAATACCGTCAGACCGATCGCAGAAGCGAAGACGAGTTGCAGATAGGCGAAGGGCTGCACCGCGCTTGCCTCCGCGACCTCGTAGGTGCGTATGAGCAGCCAGTGCCCGCCCGCGCCGGTCAGGCACAACAGCCCCATCCAGCCCCAGTCGGGCGCGCTCATCGGTTCCCAGAACCAGAGCCCGATCACGGTCATCACCACTGCGCCCACCGTACCCGTCCAGAAGAAGCTGGTTGCAGTGGAATCGAGCCGCGCGGCATAGCGCGTGAGCAGCCCGTAGAGTGCGAACATCAGCGCAGAGGTGAGCGGGATCAGCGCCTCGATGGCGAAGACGGCGATACCTGGTTGCAGGATGATCAGCACGCCGATGAAGCCCACCCCGATCGCCGCCCAGCGCCGCCAGCCCACGCCCTCGCCCAGCACCGGGCCCGACAGCGCCGCGATGAGCAGAGGGTAGGAGGCGAAGATCGCGTGGCTTTCCACCAAGCCCAGCGCCACGAAGGCCGAGACCATCACGCAGATCTCCAGCGCCAGCAGCACGCCGCGGAACGCTTGCAGGAAAGGCTGGCGGGTGGCCGCCGCGGCGCGGACGCCGCCTGCCTTGCGTGCCGCCACCGCCACCACGAAAGCCGCGAAGAACCAGTAGCGGATCATCACGATCATCAGCACGTTGTATTCGCTCGCCAGATGCCGCGAGATGCCATCCTGCGCGGCGAACACCAAGGTGGTGGCCACCATCAGCCAGATGCCGAGCCGGGTGTTCTTCGTCTGCATGTCAGGCGCGCTCCAGCCTGCCGCGGGTCATGTGCCGCTTGCGCCCATAGCCCGGCGCGCGGACGACTGCAAAGACCTCGGACAGGATATCCGCACCCCAGAGTTCGGGATTCCGCGCGGGCGCAAAACCGTCAAGAAACCAGGCGTCGGCCCGGCCCTTCCAGGCGGGCAGCGTGACGCGCGCATCGCCGGGTACGATCTCGGCGGCCAGGCCTGGCGTCTCGATCCACCACGTGCCTGCCCGACGCGCGGCGAGAATCGGTGCCGCGTCGACCGCCAGTTCGGGGAAGGTGGCCAGCGCCCTCGCCATCTGCTCGGCGGTCATCGGAAAGGCCTCGAAACCGGTGTAGCGCAGCCTCCCGGCCTGCCCAGAAGATCTCCAGAGACGCAGCGCCGCAACAAGGTTGAGCCCGCTGCCGAAGCCTAGTTCCACGATGTGAAACCCGTCGCGGAACCGTTCGGGCAACCCGTTGCCGTCAAGAAAGACATGCCGTGTCTCTGCGAGCCCGCCCTCGAGCGAGAAATACGGATCGCCGAAGCGGCGCGAGACCGGCACGGCCCCGCGCCAGTCGAGTTCCGCCGCGGCTTGCTGCGCCTTGTTGCCCATGCCATGTCCCGGGGTGTCGTCGCGGCGGCGAGCATGCGGGCGGAGGTGCGCATTGTCCACGGCCGATGTCACGGTTCTGGGGGCGGGGGTCTTCGGGCTTGCCGTCGGCTGGGCCTGCGCACGGCGCGGGGCGCGGGTGCGGGTTGCCGACCGGGTGGGCGTCGGCGCCGGGGCCTCGGGCGGGCTTGTGGGCGCGCTCGCGCCGCATGTGCCCGACGGCTGGACCGAAGGCAAGGCGCTGCAACTGCGTGCGCTCCTCGATGCCGAAGCCTACTGGGCCGAGGTCGCCACGGCGGGCAACACCGATCCGGGCTTCGCACGCTGCGGGCGGCTGCAACCACTGGCCGATTCCGCGGCGCTCGCCCGTGCCCGCACCCGTGCGGCGTCGGCCGCGGTGCACTGGGGCGGCGCGGCGCGCTGGGAGGTTATCCCGGCCACCGGAGCTGCCTGGGAGCCGGTCAGCGCTTCGGGCTGGCTCGTGCATGACACGCTCTCGGCGCGCCTTGCGCCGCGGCGCGCCTGCGCGGCGCTGGCCGCGGCGATCCGCGCGCGCGGCGGTACCGTGCTGGTGGGCACGCAGGCGACTGCCGAGGCCGAGGCACACCCCTGCGGCGCGCTGGTGCTCGCGACCGGGCACGCAGGGCTTTCCGCGCTGGGTGCGGGGCGTGGCGTGAAGGGGCAGGCCCTGCTTGTGGCGCATGATGCAGGC
>PHEG01000005.1 GCA_002842835.1 Alphaproteobacteria bacterium HGW-Alphaproteobacteria-2
CGCTCAGGATCACCGCATCCGCCATACGCCCCGCCATCGTATCATCTCCTGACATACCTCATGAAAATGATACGAATTACAGTTCCAGATGACTAGCAGAAGAAGCGGCGTGGCCAAGCCCGGACAGGGCCGCCAGAGCGGGCGATCAGGTCCGGATCCTAGCAGAAGAAGCGGCGTGGCCAAGCCCGGACAGGACGGGCGCGGGCGCGCTCATGCGCGCCATCCTAGCAGAAGAAGCGGCGTGGCCAAGCCCGGACTGTTCGGTGATAGCCGTCTTGCCCTCGGTGATCCTAGCAGAAGAAGCGGCGTGGCCAAGCCCGGACCCCCGCACGGGGGCGGTCACCGATGCATCAATCCTAGCAGAAGAAGCGGCGTGGCCAAGCCCGGACGAAAACTGCTGTGAACTCGCCCCCCCCCGCTGCGCACACCCATGAAATGGGTTTGGATTTCAGGGCCGCCTGCACTGGAAATGGAACTGCGAAACGATCAATTCGGAAGGCAAACTTATCTTATTATTATCAATATCTTACAGAAATTCACCAAAACCGCGCAGGCAACAGGTCTAGAGAATATCGGCCTTCGGAGACCGCATTCGGGCCACCTGGCGCTGCGGCCGGTGCTCAGCCCTTCCCACATAACCCTCGAAAACAACGGAAAAATCCTGCGGCTGCCGGATCGGGAGAACGCTTTCGCGGGGGCAAGTGGCGGAGGGGACGGGCCTGAAATCCAACCTTCTCTTGTGGATGCCGCTCTCATTTGCAAGGAATTTCTGAACCTTAGGCATGTGATCGAGTGCGGACTCTTGTCAGGCCTGTTCGTGCGGCCCGATAGATGCCGCTGGCCGAGATGGTGATGCGCGGACCGGGGCCAGATCTCTGAGAGCGAGCTCGAGGCTCGGAGAAGGTTTCTGGTTCGCCCAACCCGGATCATGTCAATCATTTGCCCATACGGTTCATGTCTTCCTCACAACTCGGCGGTCCGGTTCGAACAGCGCTGCCGGATCAGGCGGCGCTTCCGATCTCCGGGCCGCGATAGTCTTCGCCGCGCGTCATCATCGCCCAGATGCCGCGCGCCATCTTGTTGGCCAGCGCGAAGGCGGCGACCATCGGCGGCTTGCGCTCGAGCAGGCGTGCCAGCCAGGGATTTCCGGGCGCGCCCCGGCGCAGGGCCCAGCGGATCACGGCCATCGCACCGGTGACGAGCAGTCGCCGGATGTCCCGCTGTCCCATCTTCGAGGTTTTCCCAAGCCGCTGCTTGCCACCGGTCGAGGCCTGTCGCGGTACCAGCCCAAGCCAGGCCGCAAAGTCGCGCCCCCGTTTGAACTGCTCCATTGGCGGTGCAAAGGTCTCGACGGCCAGGGCGCTGATTGGACCCACACCCGGCATCGTCTGCAGGCGGCGGGATGTCTCGCCTTCCCTGGCGATGGTGTCGATCCTCTTTTTCATGGCATTGATCCGGCCGCTCAGGTTCGCGATCTGGTCCAGCAACTCGCGACAGATTTCCCGGGCGAGCGGCGGCAAATCCGAGCTCGTATCTTCGAGGACAGCACCCAGGCGCGGGAGATAGCCGATCCCCTCGGGCGCGATGAAGCCGAACTCGTACAAGTGCGACCGCAGCGCATTGACCGCTTCGGTGCGCTGTTTCACGAACTGCTCGCGGGTGCGGAACAGGATCGAGCGTGATTGCTGGTCGCTGGTCTTCGGCTCGACATAGCGCATGGTCGGGCGCAGCGCCGCTTCGACGATCGCCTCCGCGTCCGCCGCGTCGTTTTTCTGCCGCTTGATGAACGGCTTGACGTAGATCGGTGCGATCAGTTTCACCGCGTGGCCCGCCCGCTCCAGTTCGCGGGCCCAGTGATGCGCGCCGCCGCAGGCCTCCATCACCACCAGGCATTGCGGATGCTCCGCCATGAATCGCTGGAACTGAGGTCGCGTCAGCTTCTTGCGGAAGACGACCGTCCCGTCCACGGCCGCGCCATGCAATTGGAACACATTCTTTGCCAGGTCGACGCCGATGATGCTAATTTCTTTCATGGATGCCCTCTCGTTTTCCTTGTGACTTCAGCTTCACAAGCTTGACGCATTGCGACGCCGTTGGGGAGAGAGCGGCATCCACCCCATCTCTGGGAAAAAGTAAATGAATTCAATAACCCGCTGCATCACATCAGATCGTGCGCACGAGCTTGGAACCGGCTTCGGAGGGTGGTCGATTTTCATCACGCGTCTCCGACGGGCAAGCGAACAACAGCTTCCAGCCCGCCTGCCGCCAGGTTGCGCAGCCGCACCTCACCGCCTTGCGCCTGGATGATAGTCCGGGCAATGGCCAGCCCGAGACCGACGCCGCCGGTGTCGCGGCTACGTGATCCCTCGAGTCGCACAAAGGGTGCAAAGACAGCCTCAAGCTGATCTTCGGGCAATCCGGGCCCCTTGTCGGCGATGGTGATGACGGCCATGCCCGGTTCGTGCGTCAGGGCCACCTTTGCCACGCCGCCATAGCGGACCGCATTGTCGATCAGGTTGCGCAGCGCGCGGTTCAGGGCCTGCGGGCGGATGGTGGCGAGCAACTGCCGTGACGGGACCAGGGTGGCCCGGTCCCCGCCCACGTCGCCGACCAGATCGCCCAGCAGCGCGGCAAGGTCGACCTCGGCGACCGGTTCCGCCCGCGCGACCCCACGCGCAAATTCCAGCGTTGCCTCGACCATGGCCTGCATTTCATCGACCAGCGCCTTCAGCCGGATGCTGTCCTCGGTTTCGTCCAGCATCTCGATCCTGAGCCGCATCGCGGTCAGCGGAGATCGCAGGTCATGGCTCAGGGCGGCGAGCATATGCGTGCGCTCGTTCACGAAACGGGTCAGCCGGTCCTTCATCCGGTTGAAGGCTTTGGTGGTCTCGCGCACCTCTGACGGGCCGGTCAGAGGCAGCGGGTCGGCATCCAGCCCGCGCCCCAGCCGGTCGGCACCGGCGGCAAGCACGCGCATCGGCCCGACGACCCGCCGCGCCGTCCACCACGCCACCAGAGCCACGGCCACCGCCATCAGCAGCAGTGGCAACAGGGCTTGCGGTGAAATCTGCAGGGCCGGGCGATGGAACATCGTGCGCACGTTCAGCCAATCACCCGCCGCCAGACGGATCGACAGCGTCAGTTCAAACGGGTCGGTCCGTCCAGCCATCATCGCCTCGTGCATCGGGCGCATGACGGCGGGCAATCCCTCTGGCAATGGCACGGGAGCTGTGGAAAGCGCATGAACATCGGCGCGGACTTCCCGTTCCGGCTCGCCAAGGATCTGCCGGATCTGGCGCAGAACCACATCCGCCTCGGCGCTGTTGTGGGGTGTTTCCGGATCGGGCCCCACGCCGAACCTGACCAGAGGCGAATCTGCCGCCCGCAGGATGGAGGGGCGCAGATCGGCGGGGGCATTGTCGAGGAGCAATGCCACGTTTGCCGCGCGCCCTGCCGCCTCCAGCCCCAGGGCCGCCCGCACCGCGCGATTGCGCTCGTCGGTCAGCAGCAAGAGGCCAAGCCCCTGCGTGATGGCCAGCGCCAGAAGCAGCATGACCAGCAACTGTCGCCCGAGGGATTGCGGAAACAGCCTTTGCCGGATGGAAAGGCGCGCTTTCATGGCACCTCCCTCACATCGGCGGCAAGGCTGTAGCCGCCGCCCCAGACGGTGGCGATCAGCGCGGGTCTGGCAGGATCGGCCTCGATCTTGCGGCGCAGACGGCTGATCTGGTTGTCGATGGTGCGGTCAAACACTTGCGCGGCGCGGCCCGAGGTCAGATCGAGCAGTTGTTCGCGGCTGAGCACGAAGCGAGGCCGTTCCAGAAACACTGTCAGCAGCCGGAATTCGACGGTGGTCAGTGTTACTTCGGCACCGTCGGTTTCGGTCAGGGTCCGCCGGTCGGTATCGAGCACCCAGCGGTCGAATGCCAGCCTGTGCCCGGCAAGGCTGCCACCCGCCACTTCCGCCCGGCCGGCCCGGCGCAGGATCGCCTTGATCCTGGCCAGCAACTCGCGCGGGTTGAACGGTTTGGGCAGATAGTCATCCGCGCCAACCTCCAGCCCGACGATGCGGTCGGTCTCGTCCCCCAAGGCGGTCAGCATCAGGATCGGAATGGAGCCTTGCGCGTGCAGTCGGCGGCAAACCGACAGACCATCTTCGCCCGGCATCATCACATCGAGCACGATCAGATCGAACTGACCCACCCTCAGCGCCGCATCCATCGCCACGGCATCGGCGGCGCTTGTCGCGCGCATGCCGTTCCTTTCGAGATACTTCACCAGCGCATCGCGGATCTCGCGGTGATCATCGACGATCAGGATATGCGGCGGGCTGGTCATCGTCATGTCTCCCTGACCGCACCCTAGCCGATCATGCGGGCGCGGCGGGCAGATGTTTGTCGCAAATCGTCGCCAGACCGGTGCCTGCGACAGTTTGATACAAAACACCGCCCCGTCTGACAAACCTTTGGGACATCTGCCCCCCAGATTGGGGCTACCGTAAATCCATTCAGGAGAGACAGAATGAAACGCTCGACAAAATTCGCCCTTGCCGCCGTTGCCAGCCTTGGCCTTGCCGCCGTCGCGGCGCCGGTGATCGCACAGCAAATGCAGCAAGGCATGGGCCAGCAGGGCATGGGCCAGCAGGGGGGCGCAGGCATGGCAGGGGGCATGATGGGCGGTGGCATGATGATGGGTTCGGGGGTCAATGTCATGGCCACGTTCGACACCAACAAGGACGGCGCCCTCAGCCCCGAGGAAATGGCCGCCGGCATCAAGGCCGAGCTGACAAAATACGACACCGACGCCAACGGCGCCCTGTCGCTGGACGAATTCGCCGTGATGCAGGCGGTCCGCACCCGACCGATGACGGTGCGCGCCTTCCAGATGCACGACGCCGATGGCGATGCCGAGGTGAGCGCGGCCGAAATGACCGCCGTGGTCACGATGATGCAGAGCTTTATGGCCGGGCAACAGGGCGGGATGCCGGGCATGGGCCAGGGTATGATGGGCAACAACTGACGCAACGGGACCGGCCCCCGGTGGCGGGGGCCGGACCTTCAGGCAAGGGAGTCTCTGATGATGAATGGATATGGCATGGGTTTCGGCATGGGATTTGGCTGGCTCTGGATGATTCTGGTGCTGGTTCTGGTTGGTCTCGCGATTGCGGCGCTGGTCAAGTATCTGCGCAAATAGATGAAAGGGGAAACGGCCATTGCCACGCATCGACCGCCGGATTGCCGGGGCGAGCGTTGATGCGGTTGGCACCCGCACCCACCCCAGTTCCGCATTTCAACAGCCGATGCGTGGCAATGGCGTAGCATCAGCCAAGGGCGGTCGCGAGGATTGCGGGGTTATTTCGCCGCGCGGCTCTTGCCTGCGCCGCCGAGCGCGGCCCAGGCGTCATATTGCGACAGGAACACCCGACCGTTCAACCCCTCAAGGAAATGGCTGCGCTTAAGACGGTCCATCACCGGGCCCTTGACCTCGGACAAATGGAACCCGATGCCGAGCGAGGTCAGCCGTTCGTTGATCGCCTCAAGGCTTTCAAGCGCCGAAAAGTCGATCTCGTTCACCGCCGAACACATCAGGACGACATTGCGCAGCGGGCAATCGGCCGCCACCCGGTCCTGGATCAGATCCTCCAGAAAGCGTGCATTGGCGAAAAACAGGCTCTCGTCCACGCGCAGGCTTAGCAGTGTCGGGTCGCTCAGCACCTTGTGGCGGCGGATGTTGCGGAAATGCTGGCTGCCGGGCACAAGGCCCACCTCGGCCACATGCGGGCGCGAGGTTTTCAGCAGATGCAGCGCGATCGACAGCGCCACCCCGGCCGAGACGCCGGCCTCGACCCCAAGCCCGAGGGTGAGCAGGATGGTCGCCAGCACGGCGGCGAAATCGGCGCGGCTATAGGCCCAGGCGCGGCGCAGGATCGAGAAATCGACAAGGCTGAGGACCGCGACGATGATCGTGGCGGCCAGCGTCGCCTTGGGCAGGAAATGGACCAGCGGCGTCAGCGCCACGGCGGCGATCATCAGCCCGATCGCGGTAAAGGCCCCGGCTGCCGGCGTCTCGGCCCCTGCGTCGAAATTGACCACCGAGCGGGCAAAGCCGCCCGTCACCGGATAGCCACCGGTAAAGGCCGCGCCGATATTGGCCGCCCCCAAGCCGATCAGTTCCTGATTGGGGTCGATGCGCTGGCGCTTTTTTGCGGCCAGTGTCTGCGCGACCGAGACCGATTCGACAAAGCCGATGATCGAGATCAGCGCGGCAGGGACAAGAAGGGCAGACAGCAGGTCGGGCGAGAGATCGGGCATGGTCAGGGGCGGCAGGCCCTGCGGCACCGCGCCGACAATGGCCACACCCGCGCGGTCAAGCCCGAGGCCCCAGACCGCCAGCGTGGTGACCGCGACCGCCACGATCGGGCCCGCCTTGGCCATAAGATCGGCCGGGCGCGCCGCAAGCCCAAAGCGCCGCAGCAGCGGTTTCAGCCCCTTGCGCACCCAGAACAGGAACCCGGTCGCCGCCACACCGATGATCAGCGTCGGCAGATGCGTTTCCCCGATATGGCTGGCAAGGCCGCCCAGCATCTCGATCAGCGTATGCCCGCCTGCGGGAACACCGAGGATATACTTGAACTGGCTGGTGGCGATCAGCACCCCGCTTGCGGTGATGAACCCGGCAATCACCGGATGCGACAAGAAATTGGCCAGAAACCCCAGCCGCAAAAGGCCAAGCGCCAGCAGCATCACGCCCGACATCAGCGCGAGGCTTAGCGCGGCGGCACCGTAGCCCATGCTGCCCGCCTCGGCCACCTGCCCGACGGCGGCCGCCGTCATCAGCGACACCACCGCCACCGGCCCCACCGCCAGCGCCCGGCTGGTGCCGAAGATCGCGTAAAGGAGGATCGGCGCAATCGAGGCATAGATCCCCGCCTCGGGCGGCAGACCCGCCAAGAGAGCATAGGCCAGCGATTGCGGGATCAGCATGATCGTGACGATCAGCGCGGCGACAAGATCGCTGGTCAGCACCCCGCGGTCATAGCCACGGCCCCAGTCAAGGATGGGCAGGTAACGGGCAAGGGATCGGATCATGATGGGGGGCTTTCAGGGAATGAAACGGGGCGGGGCATCCCGGCCCCGCCCGGATGGAACGGTGTGGCCGGCCTCAGCCTGCCGGTTTGGCGCTGATCTTTTCGGGTTTCGCCAGCCATTCGCGCCCGCGCAGCATCGCTTTCCAGTAGATCGGCGGCAGCATCCGTTCCTTGAGGAACCACGCGGCGCGCGAGGGTTTCGTGCCGTCGATCATGACACGTGGAAAGCTGGGCTTCAGCACCCCGCCATAGCCGAATTCGGCCAGCACGATCTTGCCTCGCTCCACCGTCAGCGGGCAGGACCCGTAGCCGTCATATTGCGCCACCGGTTCACGGCCCATGATGTCGGCGACGATGTTTTCGGCCACCACCGGGGCCTGTTTGCGCGCCGCCGCCGCCGTTTTGGCATTGGGGGCGTTCATCACGTCGCCCAGGGACCAGATATTGTCATGGGTCTTGTGGCGCAGCGTCGCCTGATCGACATCGATCCATCCGGCGGCATCGGCAAGGGCTGAGACGCGGATGAAATCGGGGGCGCATTGCGGCGGGCAGACATGGATCATGTCGAAATCCATCGCCACCCGTTCGGGTGCAGTGTCGGGCTTTTTCACCTCGAAAGTGGCGGTGCGGGCCGGGCCGTCGATGGCGACGAGATTGTGAAAGAAATCAAGCCCGGCGTTGTATTTATCCATGTAGGCTTGCAGGGCGGGCACATAATCCTTGACCCCGAACAGCACCCCGCCCGCGTTGCAGAAATGGATGTCGATATCGTTCAGCACACCGTTGCGAAACCAGTGATCGGCGGAAAGATACAGCGCCTTTTGTGGCGCGCCGGCGCATTTGATCGGCATCGGCGGCTGGGTAAAGATCGCGCGGCCCGATTTCAGCCCTTGCACCAGTTTCCAGGTATAGGGCGCCAGATCATAACGGTAATTCGAGGTGACGCCATTGCGGCCAAGCGTTTCCTCCAGCCCCTCGACCTTGGCCCAGTCAAGTTTCAACCCCGGACAGACGACAAGGCGGTCGTATTTCACCACCCGGCAGCCATCAAGGATCACCGCGTTGTCCTTGGGTTCAAACGCGGCCACCGCCGATTTGATCCAATGCACACCGCGCGGGATAAGCGCGCCCATGGTCTTGGCGGATTCGGGGGCGTCAAAGATGCCGCCGCCGACCATGGTCCAGCCCGGTTGATAGTAATGGATATCGGCCGGATCGATCACCGCGATGTCCAGATCGGGCTTGCGCGCCTTCAGGCTGGCCGCGACCGAGATACCACCTGCGCCTGCGCCCACGATCACCACGTCGAACCTCGCATCCCCCGTGTCGGTCGGGGTCTTGCCGCCATTGATGATGCGCCGTGCGACACCGGCCATGTCATAGCCCGCCACCCTGGTCGCGGCGAGGATCTCGGCCACGGGCCGGCGTTTGGCTTCGGACAGTGACCACAGCGTGGCCGAGCGCGTGCCGGTGCGGCAATAGGCCAGCACCGGGCCGGGCAGTTCGGCCAGCGCGCGCCCGAAATCGTTGGCATCCGCGTCGCGCACCATGCCCGACGTGATCGGCAGATAGCGCGCCTCCAGCCCTTCGGCGCGCGCCGCCGCCTCGATTTCCTCATGCGTCGGCTGATCAGAGCCTTCGCCATCGGGGCGGTTGCAGATGATGGCGCGAAAGCCCGCCGCCCTGATCGCCGCCATATCGGTGGGGGCAATCTGCGGGCTTACCGACAGATCGTTGGTTATTTTCTTGATTTCCATAAGTTTCCCCCTCGGGCGCAATGTCAAAGCACGTTGACCGGCAGTTTCAGCATCGGCCGTCCATCGGCATCTTTGGGCACCTCGCCCGCGCGCATGTTCACCTGCAACGACGGCAGGATCAGGCGCGGCATGCCAAGGGTCGCGTCGCGTTCGGTGCGAAAGGCGATGAAATCCGCGCGCGTCTTGCCGGTGCCGACATGGATGTTATGGGCCTTTTCGGCCCCCACCGTGGTTTCCCACTGGATATCGCGGCCGTTCGGGCCGTAATCGTGGCACATGAACAGGCGCATCGCATCGGGCAGGGCCAGCACATTTTGAATGCTGTCATAAAGCATGCCCGCATCGCCGCCGGGAAAATCGGCGCGCGCCGAACCGCCATCGGGCATGAACAGCGTGTCGCCAACGAAAGCCGCATCGCCCATCACATGGGTCATGCAGGCGGGCGTGTGGCCCGGCGTGTGCATGGCAAAACATGCCATCTGGCCGACGCTGTAGGTGTCGCCATCCTTGAACAGCGCATCGAACTGGCTGCCGTCGCGCTGAAATTCGGTGCCCTCGTTGAAGATCTTGCCGAACACATCCTGCACGATCAGGATATTTTCACCGATACCGATCTTGCCGCCCAGTTCGCGCTGGATGTAGGGTGCCGCGGAAAGGTGATCGGCGTGAACATGGGTCTCAAGGATCCATTCCAGTTTCAGCCCACGATCACGCACGCTGGCAATCAGCGCATCGGCATGATCAAATCTGATCCGCCCCGACGCCGGGTCGAAATCCATAACCGAATCGATGATCGCGCAGGCCTCCGAAGCCGGATCCTTGACGATATGGCTGATGGTGTTGGTGGCGGCGTCGAAAAAGCTTTTCACTTCGGGGTGGGTGGTCATGTCTACGGGATAGGGGGTCATGGTGTTCCTCCGGTCATTGGGGCTCAAATCTTGCAGGTGCGGATGCCGAAGATCCGGTAAAGCGGGCAGAACCGCATGCCGGCGGTGGCAAGCAGGATCACCCCGGCGGCGGCGGCGATCCATTTCGGCGCACCCGCCGCGAAAAATACCGACATGCCGCCAAAGGCGAGCACAAGCAGGGCAATGCCGAGGACAACACGCAGCACGCGGTCGATCGATCCAAGGTTGGCAGTCATGATTTGGCCTCCTGTTAAAGTTCACCTTTGCATAGATGTTTTTGTCGGAGGCATCTGTGACGAAGTCACCAAGCGATGAAAAAGGGTTTCAGCCCCCTGCCAGCCCGGCAAGTGCGGCGGGATTGGCAAGACTGATCACCCCGCGCGCCTGGGCAATCCAGCCGCGACGCTGAAAATCCTGCAACTGGCGCGAAATCACCTCGCGCGCGGTGCCAAGTTCGGCGGCAAGCTGCTGATGGGTGATGCGCAGGTCGCTTTCGCCGCGCGCCAGCGTGACAAGGCGCTGTGCCAGACGGATATCCACCCGGCCAAAGGCCACCTCATCGACGATCTGGAAAAGATCAAGCATCCGCTGCGCATAGGCGGCAAAGACAAAGGCGCGAAAGGCGCCTGAGCGCGCGGCGAGATCGTCAAAAACGCTGCGCGGGATCGCCACCGCCTCGATATCGGTTTCGGCGACGCCCTCGGCCAGATAGGGCGCATCGCCCATCAGGCAGGCCGCCGTCATGATGCAGCTTTCGCCCGCCTCGACCCGGTAAAGCACAACCTCGCGTCCCGAGTCCGATGTCTGGCTGACTCGCACCGTGCCGGAAAGCACGAACAGCAGATTGGCCGCCTCTTGCCCCGCCGCAAAGACCGTGGCACCAGCGGGCAGGCGCACGACCCGGCTGCGGCGCACCAGATCGGCCCGCGTGGCCGGATCGAGATCGGCCAGCCCGGCCAGCCGCCCGCTCCAGTCCGGCGGGCTCATGCGCGCACCCGCCTGGGCAAGACAATCCCCGCCTGCAAGGGCAGGATACGGTCGAGCAACTGGCCTCGATTGGCGGCAATATCGGCGATGCTCACCCCGTCAAGCACGTCGAAAAAAGCGCGCGTCGCCGCCTGAATGGTCTGCGACAGCTTGCAGATGCCGATCAGCGGGCAGGTGTTGGTCTCGCGGTTGAAACATTCCACCACGTTGAGCGGCCCCTCGGTCAGGCGCACCACCTCGCCCACGCTAATCGCCGCCGCCGGTCGCGCCAGCCGGAACCCGCCGCCGCGCCCGCGATGGGTCTCGATAAACCCGGCCTTGCCCATTTCGTGCACGATCTTGACGATGTGCGGCCGTGCGAGGCCATGCACCTTGACCACATCGTCAACCCGCACCAGCGCAGGCGCCTGCAAGGCCGCCAGTTGCAGCGAGCGCAGGGCATAATTGGTGTAGCTCGTCAATCGCATGGCATGTCGCTTTCCGTTATTGATCTATGTCGTATAGAGTTTTTTTAGCCAGAATCCAGAACAACCGTCGGTTCTGCTGAAATGCCCTGCAAAATACCCCGGAAGCGTTCCGCGTTCGCCGCGCCAGAATGCCGCATCAAAATTATACTGTTTATATATCTTCTGATCAAGAATCATTCTAAACGCTCCATATCCGGGCTTGGGGCAGGTCGCCCTCCGCCATCCTGAAAGGAAATTTCACATGGGTATTCATATCGGCGACACCGCCCCCGATTTCACTGCCGATACGACGGTCGGCCCGATCCGCTTTCACGACTGGATTGATGGCGACTGGGTGTTCTTCTTCAGCCACCCCGGCGATTTCACCCCGGTCTGCACAACCGAGATCGGCCGCACCGCGCAGCTTTCCGCAGAGTTCGCCCGGCGCCATGTCAAGCCGCTCGGCCTCTCGACGGATGGTGTCGAAGAGCATGAGGCCTGGATCAGGGATGTGAACGACACCCAGAACACCACGGTGGATTTCCCGATCGTCGCCGACCCCGACAGCCATATCGCGCGCCTTTATGAGATGATCCATGCCAACGAAAGTGAAACCGCCGCGGTGCGTTCGGTCTTCATCATCGACCCGAACAAGCGGATTCGCCTGACGATGACCTATCCGATGAGCGTGGGGCGCAATTTCGACGAGATCCTGCGCGTGATCGACGCGCTTCAGACCGGCGACGCCCGGCGCATCGCCACCCCCGCCGACTGGATCCCCGGCGGCAAGGTGATCATCCCGACCTCGATTTCCAACACCGAGGCGGAAACGCTGTTCCCGCAGGGCTTTGTCGAACTGCGCCCCTACCTGCGCACCACGACCCTGTGATCAACGCGCCCCACCAGAAACCCGGCGGGGGCGATCCCACAAGCCATGAGGTGTTCCATGCTTGACAGTTTCAGCGCCGAGACACTGGCGCGCGTGCAATTCGCCTTCACCATTTCGTTTCACATCATCTTTCCGGCCTTCACCATCGGGCTGGCAAGCTGGCTTGCGGTGCTGAATGCGTTTTGGCTCCGCACGCGCGACGCGACCTATCTCACGCTTTTCGAGCATTGGAAAAAGATCTTTGCCGTGGTGTTCGGCATGGGCGTCGTGTCGGGCATCGTGATGTCCTATCAGTTCGGCACCAACTGGGCGGTGTTTTCCGACAAGGCCGGCCCGGTGGTCGGCCCGCTGATGGCCTATGAGGTGCTGTCAGCGTTTTTCCTTGAGGCCGGATTTCTTGGCATCATGCTGTTCGGGCGCGAGAGGGTCGGCGCGGGGCTGCACATGTTCGCCACCGCCATGGTGGCGATCGGCACGCTCGGGTCGGCCTTCTGGATCCTCAGCGTCAACAGCTGGATGCAGACGCCGGCGGGATATGTGATCAACGATGTCGGCCAGTTCGTGCCCGAAGACTGGTGGGCGATCGTCTTCAACCCGTCATTCCCCTACCGCCTTGTGCATATGGTCATGGCGGCCTATCTCACCACCGCTTTCGTGGTGGGCGGGGTCAGCGCGCTGCATCTTCTGCGCGACCGCACCAGCGCCACGGCGCGGCGTGGCTTTTCGATGGCGATGTGGATGGCGGTGATCGTCACGCCGGTGCAGATTTTTGCCGGTGACATGCACGGCCTCAATACGCTTGAACATCAGCCCGTCAAGGTCATGGCGATGGAGGGGCACTTTCAAAGCCACCCCGACGGCGCGCCGCTTTATCTGTTCGGCATTCCCGATCAGGCCAATCAGCGGCTGAATTATGCCATCGGCATTCCGAAACTCTCGTCGCTCATCCTCAAGCATGATCTGAACGCGCCGCTGGCCGGGCTTGATACCGTGGCGCGCGAGGATCAGCCGCCGGTGGCGATCGTGTTCTGGTCGTTCCGGATCATGATCGCGATCGGCTTCGCGATGCTGGGCCTCGGCCTCTGGGCGCTCATTCGCCGCATGCAGGGACGGCTTTACGACAGTGGGGTGCTGCACCGCGCGGCGCTGGCGATGGGGCCTGCGGGCTTTGTCGCGGTGCTGGCGGGGTGGGTCACGACCGAGGTCGGCCGCCAGCCCTATACCGTCTATGGCCTCTTGCGCACCTCTGACAGCCTGTCGCCGGTCGCGGCCCCGGCGGTGGCGGTCTCACTCATTGCCTTCATCGTGGTCTATTTCTTCGTCTTCGGCGCGGGCACCTTCTATGTGCTGCGGCTGATGGGCCATACGCCCGGTGCCGGTGGTAAGGGCGATGTTGGCCCGACCCGGACCGCCGGGATCACGCCCGCCGCGCAACTGCGCCCCCAAGCCTTCGGTCCCGGCGCATAAGGAGGAATGACAATGGAATTTGATCTGGCGTTCATCTGGGCCGGGCTTATCGGCTTTGCCGTGCTGACCTATGTGGTGCTTGACGGCTTTGATCTGGGGGTGGGGATCCTGTTTCCCCTCGCCGGGTCGGAAACGGACCGCGACACCGCGATGAATACGGTCGCCCCGGTCTGGGATGGCAACGAGACCTGGCTGGTTCTGGGCGGCGGCGGGCTGTTCGCGGTGTTTCCGCTGGCCTATGCGGTGGTGATGCCGGCGCTTTACATGCCGGTCACGCTGATGCTGCTGGCGCTGGTGTTTCGCGGCGTGGCGTTTGAATTCCGCTGGAAAACGCAGCGCTGGAAACGGCTGTGGGATCACGCCTTTTTCGGCGGCTCGCTGGTGGCGGCGCTGTGTCAGGGCATTGCCCTTGGCGCGCTGGTGCAGGGGATCAAGGTTACCGGGCGGGCCTATTCGGGCGGCTGGTGGGACTGGCTGACGCCGTTCTCGCTGCTGACCGGGGTGGCGGTGGCCACCGGCTATGCGCTTTTGGGCGCGACCTGGCTGGTGCTCAAGACCGAAGGGCCGCTGCACCTGGGGATGCGGCGGCGCGCCTGGTGGCTGGGCCTTGCCACGCTTGGCTTCATGGGGCTGGTGAGCCTTGCCACCCCGTTTCTGGAACCGGTCTATTTCCAGCGCTGGTTCAACCTGCCGGGCAGCGCCTTCAGCGTGGTGATGCCGGTTCTGGTGCTGGGCGCGGCCTGGGCGCTGTTCACCGGGCTGAACGACAGCCGCGACCTGCGCCCCTTCCTCGCCGCGCTTTCGCTTTTCGTGCTGGGCTTCATCGGCATCGGCATCAGTTTCTATCCGATGATGGTGCCGCCCTCGCTGACCATCTGGCAGGCGGCCGCACCTGACGAAAGCCTTGCCTTCGCGCTGGTCGGCACGCTGGTTCTGGTGCCGCTGATCCTTGCCTATACCGGTTATGCCTACTGGGTGTTCCGCGGCAAGGTGCGCCCCGGCGAGGGGTATCACTGATGCCGCCCGCCGTCAGGCGCATCGGCTGGTTCGTCCTTCTCTGGGCGCTTGGCGTCGGCACACTGGCTGCCGTCGCCGCATTGATCCGACTGTTCATCTGACCCCCTCCAAAGGAAACCATCATGAAAAAGACCCTTATCATCGCGGCAACCGTCGCGGGCCTGGCCACTGCGGCGCAGGCATCGGAAAAGACCCTTGTGACCGTCGTCACCTCGCCCGAACCGCAGACCCAGCTCATGGCCATGGTGCTGACCATGCAGGCGGTGCAGCAGGGCACCCCGACCCGCATCCTGCTCTGCGGGCCGGGCGGTGACATCGCCCTCAAGGATGCGCCCGCAAGCGTCACCGCGCCACAACCGCCCAAAGGCATGAGCCCGCAGGGCCTGATGCTCAAGATCATCGATGCCGGCGCCCGGGTCGAGGTCTGCGCGATCTACCTGCCCGGGCGCGGTGTCGGCGCCGAGGCGCTGATCGACGGCGTCGGCGTCGCCATGCCGCCCGAGATGGCCGGGGCGATGCTGAAGGACGATACCATCTTGTGGTCATTCTGAGGGAGGCGGTGATGAAATTTCTTTCCCGTTTGTGCATTGTCGCGCTGATGGCGGTCGCGCCGCTTTACGCCAGCGCGGCGGATGCCCCGGCCGATCCGGCAAGGCAGACACCCTGGGGTCTTTACCTCACCGCCCCCGAGGCCGCAGCCATGAAGGAGGAGCGCGGCGATGCGGTGCTTTTTGTCGATGTCCGCGACCCCGTCGAGATCATGTTCACCGGCTTTGCCGATGCGGTGGACGTAAACGTGCCGTTCCTGCTGTCGAATACCGCGGCGTGGAACGATGCGAAATCCGTCTTCGCGATGGAGCCGAACCCCGATTTTGCAACCGCCATCGAGGCGGCGCTGGTCGCGCGCGGGCTCGACAAGACCGCGCCGGTGATCCTGATGTGCCGTTCGGGTGGCGAGCGCGGCGCGCCTTCGGCCAAGGCGCTCGAACCCTTCGGATTCGCGAAGGTCTATGTCGTCGTGGACGGTTTCGAGGGCGGCACGTCAAAGACCGAGCCTGGCAATCCGGTGCGCAATCTCGACGGCTGGAAGAACTCGGGCCTGCCATGGGGCTACAAGCTTGACCGGGACAAGATCTGGTTTCGCAAATGACGCGGGGGCGCTGCGCCATGACGGCGGGTTCAGGACAGCATTCGGGCGGCATTTCGTGCTGGAAGCTTGCACGGTTCTTGCAATATCAGGGCTCAACTTGACCGGAGAGCGCCATGTCTGATCCGCAAGACCCCGACCTGCCGTTGCAGGTGATCCCGCGCGATCAGGACACGTCCGGCGCCAGGCCGCGCCGGTTGCGGTTCCGGCGCTGCTATCTGCTGGTTTTTCTGGTGCCGGTCTTCATGTTCTCTGGCGCGGTGCTGGGCATGTATTTCCAGCCCGCGGGCCTGCAGAAATTCTATGCGCTGACCGGGCTGCAACCGGGGGCCGGGTCGTCCTCGCCCATTGCCCTGCCGCCCGAAATCGTTCTGCCAAAAGAGATGGTCGAGACCATGCAGCCGACCGATGTGGTCGGTCTTGCCCGGTTGATGCCGCAAGGCGACGTGTCGATCGTGGCGGCGCCTTACGGCGCGGGCGATGCGCGGATCGCCGAGATTCTGGTGGTGGTGGGCGACCGGGTGGAAAAGGGTGCAGTGATCGCGCGGCTCGACAACGAGGGCCAGCTTGAAAGCGCGGTTCTGATCGCCAAGGCCAATGTCGCGGTGCGCGAGGCGGCGCTGATCCAGACCCGCGCCGCCATCCGAAACAGCCAGGACGAGGCCCGCGCCGCGCTGGAACAGGCCCGCTCCGCCGCCGCCGAAGCCGCCAGCGATCTTGTCCGCACGACGGAATTGTTCCGTCGCGGCGTGACCACGCAGGCAACGCTGGACAGCGTCGTCGCGGCCGAGCATCAGGCCCGGCTGGCCGTGGACAAGGCCGAAGCGACGCTGGCGCGGTTTGCCGCCGAGGTTATCGACAGGCAGCCCGATGTCATCGTGGCGGCCCGCAATCTGGAGGCGGCAGAGGCCGATCTGACCCGGGCGCGGCGCGATCTGGCGCGCGCCGCCGTTGTCGCCCCGATCACCGGCACCGTGCTTGATGTCAACGCCCGGGCAGGCGAACGCCCGCCCGCCGACGGCATCATGCAGATGGGCGACACCGACCGGATGATGGCCGAGGTCGAGGTCTATCAGGACCGCATCGCGCGGGTGAGCGTTGGCCAGCCCGTCGAACTGGCGGCGATTGCCATAGGCCGGACATTGCAGGGCCGGGTGCAATCCATCGGGCTGATGGTCGGGCGGCAGGGCCTGGTGGCGGATGACACGGCGGCCAATACCGATGCGCGGGTGATCACCGTGATGGTGGAACTGGATGGCGCCTCATCCGCCATCGCCGCGCGCTACACCAACCTTGAGGTCATCGCGCGGATCGACACGCGCCCGCAGGCACCCAGATGAGCCGCCTGCTGCAATGGTTGTTCAGGCGACTGCCGATCGGCTGGCTGCAACTGACCCATAGCCGCCCCCGCTTTGCCGCCGCCCTTGCCGGGGTGGCTTTTGCCAATGTGCTGGTCTTTGTGCAGCTTGGCATCATGAACTCGATGGCGACGGCGACGATGAAGCCCTACGGCTTCTTTCGGGCCGACATCATGATTTCCGCCTCGGATGCCAATTCGATGACCGAAGGCGGCAATGTCGCGCGGCAGTGGCTGTTTCAGGCCCTCGCCGATCCCGATGTCATCGCGGGCGCCGGCATCTTCGTCGCCAATGTCAACTGGGCGCGCCCGGAAAAGACCCTTGGGTTGACCACCTATGGCATCGATCCGACGCTGCCCGATTTCCTGTCGCCGGACATGGCGGCCAAGACCACGACGTTGCAGTTGCAGAACGCCGGTATCCTCGACCGGTTCAGCCGGGGCCTGCCGCGCGACGAAGCGGCGGCGATCCGCCCGCAAACCCCGCTGTCGTTCGAAGTGTCGGGCAAGACCCTGACGCTATATGACACCTTCGCGGGCGGCGGCGGCTTTGGCGGCGACGGGTTCATGATGGTGTCGGACCAGACGTTCCTGACGTTGTTTCCGGCCCGCAGATCGGCGGCCCCCGACCACATCTTGCTGAAACTCGCGCCCGGTGCCAACGCCGGGCAGGTCGCCGCCCGGCTGCGCGATCTGATATCCGACAAGACATTGCGCACCCGCAGCTATGCGCAGGCCGCGGCGGATGATCTGAGCTATCAGCAGACCAAGCGGCCCACCGGCATCATCTTCGGCTTCGGGGTGATCATCGGTATCCTCGTCGGCATCGTGATCGTCTATCAGGTGCTGTCCACCGATGTCGCCGACCATCTGGGCGAATATGCCACCTTCAAGGCGATGGGCTATCCGCAGCGTTTCTTCATCGGTATTGTGCTTGAGGAGGCGTTGATCCTGGCCATTCTGGGCTTTGTCCCCGGATTTGCCGTGGCAAGCGCCCTTCTGGCCGGGATGGCGAAGGCCACGACACTGCCGCTTGCGATGACGTCAGGCATGGCGGTGATGGTGTTCTTCGGCACGCTCGCGGCCTGTTCACTGTCGGGCGCGATTGCGACGCGGCGGCTGGCCTCGGCCGACCCCGCCGATCTGTTCTGAGGCCGCGATGACCGGCGCGCCCCCGATCATCGTTACCGGCCTGAACCACTGGTTCGGAACCGGCGAGGCGCGCAAGCAGGCGATCTTTGATGTCAACCTGACGGTGATGCGCGGCACCCTCACGGTGCTGATGGGGCCATCGGGCTCGGGCAAGACCACCGTCCTGACCCTGATGGGCTGCCTGCGCGACGTGCAGGACGGATCGGTGCATCTGCTCGGGCACGAATTGCACGGTGCGGGCCGTGAGTTGAACGAGGCGCTGCGCCGCAGGCTGGGGTTCATCTTTCAGGCCCACAACCTGCACGGCAGCCTGACGGCGCTGCAAAACGTGCTGATGGGGGTGCTGGTGCATGGTTCGATCGATCCGGGCACACAGGCTGCGGCAGCACGCCATGCCCTGACGCTGGTCGGGCTGGCCGACCGGATGAACTATCTGCCCGCCAACCTCTCGGGCGGGCAGAAGCAGCGCGTCGCGGTGGCGCGCGCCCTCGTCGGCAACCCCGATGTGGTCTTCGCCGATGAACCGACCGCCGCGCTGGACCACGAAAGCGGCGCAACCGTGGTGCAGATGCTCAAGCGGCTCGGGCAGGTGCGCGGAACGACCACGGTGATGGTCACCCATGACAACCGCATCCTTGAACTGGCGGACCGGATCGTGACGCTGGAGGATGGCCGCATCGTGAACGACACCGGCGTCTGAACCTTTTCGCAGCCGCCTTGCCGCCGCCGGGCCAGGGAATCGCGCACAGCCCGAGAGCCGGTCTTCCATCACTTTTCGGTCATGTCCCGAATTGACACATTCAACATATACAATGAACCACTACGGTGCGGCGCAATATCAAACCCCGTCCAAAGGAGTCTTCTCATGTTTCGCCCAGTGTTTTCCATCGCCCTGGCATCCGCTCTGCTGTCGGTTGCTGCCTTGCCTGCCCTCTCGGAACCGCTGGCGATCACGGCGTTGATGGTGCCGCAAGAACAGTTCCGGCTTGATTTCGAAGACGGCTCGAAACAATTCGTCCTGATGGTGCGCCGCGAAGGTCAGGCCGAAGGCGACGGCCTGCTGGCGGGCGCACGGGTGACCGAATACGGGATGCATCCGATCCAGCCCGGCGTCGGTGGTCATCCGCGGGGCTATCTGGAATTTGTCGCCGCAGACGGTGACAAGGCCTATGTCGAATGGGATGTGCGCGCGGTTTTCGTGCCGGGCCCCGACGGAAAGCCCGCGCTGCTGGACAATGGCACCTGGCAGATCGTCGGCGGCACCGGAAAATTCACCGGTCTGAAGGGGGCCGGGTCGCTCAATATCCGCGCGGCAAACCCGACCGACCGTAATTTTATCCTGAAAGGTGAATTGGTGGCGGCGAAGTGATGCGCCACTGACAAAAGCACCGTGCCGGCCCGGACCTCGGTTCGGGCCGCAGATGCGGATTTTACACTTGATCGTGCTTCTGGCAATTCACGCAGATGTCTATGCTGCTAATCGGTCATGACATGGCCTGCGGCGCAGCGCGGCATATCAGCCGGAGTCAATCGCCTTGAGAATACGCACGAAGCCCTCGGATCGGGGTGGGTTCATCGGATCCTCCTTGCGCCGCTCAGCCAATCTTGCAGCCCCAGAAGGACGTGTGGTCAGCGGCGAAGTAGCCGTCCGCGACCCGGAAATACCCCTGCAGCTCGACGGTATCTCCAGCAGTCAGCGGCACCATGGTCTGCAGCCAGATCGCGGTGGCGAGCGAGACGTGGGTGGCGGAGATTTCGCCGAGGGAGCCGCGGATTTCGGTGGTGCCGTTGAGCACCAGCCGTCCACGCATGCGTGCCGTGGTGCTGGCGTTGATCTTGTAGAGCAGCGTCGCGCCGAAAAGGTAGGTGCCGTCGACCGGCGCCACGAAATGATTGTTTGCGGCGTCGAACGCGCCCTGATCGTTGGTGTCGGTGTTGTTGATGCCGATCTTCGTCCAGGTGTCGACACCGACATAGTTGTCGAAGTTGGTGTAAGCCTTGAACCGCGGCAGACGGGGCTGGTCGACGATGCCGGTGGCGTTGTCGACGCTGAGCCCGTCGAAGAAGGTGCTGCCGTCGGCGGACACCGCGAGGCGGAACCGGTCCGAGCCGAAGAGCCCGACCAGCGCCTTTGTCACGAAGTTGGTCTGGAGCGTCAGCCCGAGATCGTCGGCGGCGGTCTCCTTGTTCATCGTGTAGAACAGATCGCCGGTCCCGCCCTCAGCCACGGTCTTCGCCGTCCAGAGCGCGGCGTTGAGCTTGGCCGAGAACGGGTTCGATGCATCCGCCGTGGTGCCGAGCCCCAGCAGCGAAAGGTTCTGCAGCGCGGCCGGGGTGGTGCCGATCCAGCCCGCGCCGTCATAGACCAGCAGCAGGCCCTCGTCCTCGACCCACGCCCGCCAGCCGGTTCTCGGCGGCAGGCGCAGCCAGGCGCCGTCTGTCCAGAGGGCGATGTTCAGGTCCCAGCCCGCCCAGTCGCCCGTCGCACCCGAGGCGACGATGTAGCGGTCGCCGTCGGCACGGCTTCCGATCGGCGAAGTCAGGTCGCGGTCGAGAACCGAGAGCTGGACGAGCCCATCGAGCAGCCGCAGCGCCTCGTTGTGGGTGACGTGCTTCTGGGCCTGTGCCGCGAGGATGTAGGGCAGCAGAAGATGGGTCGTGGCGTCGGACATGGGCGGTCTCCAGAACGAAGAACGCCGCCTGCATGGCAGGCGGCGGATGAAGAGGCGGCGATTTGAGGTGGCAGGCTACCCGCGCTCGGGCGTCTCCGCCGGAATGGCCGAGAAAACCGGATCGGGCTTCGGCGCGTCCCACTTCGCGGTCATCGCGGCCCAGCGATCGATCTCGGCTCGGAAGGCGGGATCGTCGATGCGCAGATGGAAGGTGTAGAGCCGATCCACGATCTCGCGCATCAGCGCGCGCATCTCGTCGTCATTGATCCGCGCGACCTCTGACCAGGGGATGCGTCTGCCCGTGGCATCCTCGACGACAACGTCGCTGCCATCACCCGTGTAGGAAACGGGCGTCAGACCGGCATGCAGGGTCTCAAGCTGCGTGTTGCGTACACAGGCTACGGCCATCACTCTGGCAAGCTGGGCGGCAATCCGGTCTTCGTCTTCAGGGCGCATGACTCAAGCCTACGCCGGAGGGCGTGTGCCCTGCCAGAACTCATTGCGCCACTTCAGAAGGTCAGCGTGACGGTTTTCGGCGCGCCCCGCCCGACGAGGGCGGAGAGCTGGAAGATGCGGATCGTGAGGTTGTCGCCGGGGCCGAGCGGCGCGCCCCAGTCGGCGGTCTGCGGGGCAGCGGCGTAGAGCGCGCTGGTGGTGGCCGTGCTCAGGATCCGCTTCACGGCAGCGCCGTCGAGGATTTCGACCTCGTAGGCTTCCAGTTCCTCGGCCAGCGGCACCTCGACCGCGCCCCAGTTGTCGGCCGCGAGCGCGCGGGACCGGCGCGCCCAGCGGATCGTCAGATCGCCGGGCGTTCGCGGCCTGCGCCATGGCTGATCGACATGGGCGACGGAGAACGGCCGCAGTCCGACGCCTTCGGGCGTCAAGGCCTGCGCGACGTAGGTCTCGTCGCTGACCGGGCGGCTCGCCGGACCGATGCGCCAGTTCCACGGCAACTCGAGATCGGCCTCGGCAATCGGCAGGGACGCGAGGCTATCGTCGAGCACCACCACGCGCGCGCCCGCAGGTGCCGGATTGCCCATCGCGCCCTCGGTGCCGCGCTGGCCGCGCAGCAGGCGGGTCAGGCGATAGCGGCCCGGCGCCAGCAATTCGGCCGCGCCCGCCTGCACGATCTCCCAGACGCCCGGCGCACTCTCGATGGCCAGCGCGTTCGCCCCGCCGAACAGCGTC